>JAJQAW010000131.1 GCA_021203585.1 Rikenellaceae bacterium | reverse complement strand
TCCCCGCCAAAACCGGAAACCGGTTAAAGTCCCTCTAATTTTCTCTCCTTCCACACCAGGGATTTTCTACGGAAAAGAATACGTAGGGCAATGACCCACAGAAAAAAAATTTGCGGAATGGACAGGATCACATTTCGGACGGCATCCTGACGGCTGGTAATGGAAACAGAAATCCGTATCCCTGCGGCCGCCCCCACATAAAGCAGACCGGGAACCCACCCGTTACAGCTGAATATCCAGAACGGCGCGACCGTAACAACAATCAGGAACAGGAAGCACAGCCAGACCTTGCCTCCGAAAAAATCGAACAGGTTTTTCGAAAAACCTGCGATCGCCTCCCGGAGCGTGGAATACATCCGGCACTCGATGTCATTCTTACCGAGCAGGGTCGAGATTTTGTGGCCTTGCTTTTTATAGAAGCGGCTGATCGCTATATCCTCGACCGCGGAGGCCCGAAAACGCTGGTGCGGCTTTTCCCGGCGGTATACTTCCCCATTGAAGAGCATAAACTGCCCGTTGGCCGCCGACAACGACGCCTGGGGCGCCGAGCGTACCGCAGCCAGCGGAAGCAACGACAACAAAATCCAATTCATCAGGGGTACGGTGAGCCGTGATCCCGCGCTATCGATGATCTGCTGCGGAAAGATCGAGAGCAGCTGCAAGCCGTGCCGGTCCAGCTGTTCGACCGCCCGGCCGACCGCTCCCGGCTGCAACCGGACGTCGGCATCGATAAAAAGCAGCCGCTCTCCCGTAGCTTCCTGTGCCAGCAGGTGGCATGCGTGGTTCTTCCCCAACCATCCCGCCGGAAGGTCCCGGCCGCGGAGCACCCTCATTTTGGGTTCGGTCCGGGAAAAGCCGCATGCAATGGAGAAGGTTCGGTCCGTAGAGAGATCGTCATAAACGATCAGTTCGTGGATTTCCCCAGCCCACTCCCCTACATTGGAGAGCAGTCTCTGGAGATTTTCCGCCTCGTTCCGGGCGGGTACGAGCACCGATACGGTCTTCCCGGAACCTTTACCGGAACAAACGGGCAGATACGGTCTGTCCCACAGATTGCACAGGGCAACGACCAGCCGAATCACCCCGAAAGCAAAAAATACCTAACCGATTGCTACCATACCGCCCTTCCCTGTTTTTGGATACACGCCCGGTAGAACCGATTATAATCCTCTTCCACCTGCCACACCGAATCGTACCGCTCCGGACTGGATAACCGGAAATAGGCTTTCAGTTCCGGTTTTCTCGCCGTGCCGTAATCGGTGAGATTGACGTTAAACACCAGCCGGAATGTCGGGTTCGGCTGCCGCAACAGGCGCCCGAGGCCCGCTTCAAAATGAATCTTATCCGTATAAATGGAACCGATCCTGCCCTGCGGGAAGATCAATACCATATTCTCCGGTAGCCGGAGCAAACGCGCCGTATAATCCAGCGTGTCGACCAGGCTGCGCGAGTGCTTTTTCACCGAGTAGCAGCCGCACCGATTCAGTACGGGATGGCGGCGGAGCTGTTCTTCCAGCATCATGGTGTGGAGTTTCCTGCTGAAAATTTCCCGGTTCAGGCGGTGCTGTATAAAACCGTCCCACCACGAAAAATGATTGGCCACCATCAACAACGGGCCGGGAGCCCCGTCCGCTTTACCGATAAAACGAACGCGGCGGAAATGCCGGTCCATCAGGGGGCCGGAACAGAAATCGGCGAGCCATTTGCCGGTACGGGTATGACGGGCTTCGATCATCGGATAAAAATTTGGGCATACGTGCCGATCAGAACGAAGAAGAGGATCTGAACCGCGTACAAAAAACGGGCCGGCGGGTTATCGCGGCGCAGCGGGAAGAGTTCGAAGCCGGTGTGGTAGATGACCGACACGAAGAACCAGACGATAAAATTTCGCACGGGAGGATAGCCCGAGGTAAAACTCCACATCCTCATGGGGGTGCGACCCATTCCACCACCACATCGTACAGCACCATGAACAGCGAGGCGCAAATCACCCGGCCGATCCCGGTGTGGCAGGTCCGGTTGGCGATCAGGTGCGTGGCGTAAATGAGGAAAAGCCAGTTCAGACCGATGATCAACGGCGTGCCGTGGACGAGCGGCGCCAGACCCCGCCCGTAGGCGTACTCCCCGAAAATACGCCCGGTCGCCACGCCCAAATATTCAAGCGCAAAGGAGGAAAGGACGATGAAGCACCCCCAGCCGATCTGCCGCCCCCGCCGGTTTTTATCGAACAAAAACACGGAAGCAATCACGAGCAACAGCGAGAGCGAAGTGATGGAAACGAAGAGGCTACGGGTAAAAGGAACCATAAACAGCAAAGCCCCTACGGCATAGAATCGCAGGTAGAGCGCGGGCATTTGCCGCTCGATAGGCCGTTTAATCACGGTTCGCGGATTCATGGAGTATTTCATTACAGACGATACAGGCGCTGGCCAGACACAAGGGGATGCCCCCTCTCAGGTGAACGCTTCCGCCGACGAAGTGCAGGTTGCCGATGGATTTCAGGCGGTTCGGATGCCGGAGAAAGGCCGACCAGGCCGAATTGGAAGCCGCCCCGTACAGCGCGCCGCCGCAGCTGGAGGTATTTTTTTTCGAGGGTCGGCGGAAAGGCGACCTGCTCACCGACGATGTGATCCTGTATGGAAGTCCCGAGGATCCGGTCGATTTTCCGAATCACGTTTTTCCGGGCCCGGGCGATCATTTCGGGCCACGGCTGGCCGGAATCGGAGGGAACGTTGATCATCACGAACCAATTTTCACATCCCGCCGGCGCATCGTCCGGAACTACTTTGGAGCTGATAAAGAGGTATACCGTAGGGTCGTCGGCTATCCGGCCGTATCGGAATATCGCCTCGAATTCACTTTTGTAATCCTCCGCGAAGAGGATGTTGTACAGGTCCAGCCGCGGAAAAATCCGGTCGATCCGCCAGTAAAAAATCAGGGCCGAAGAGGAGGGCCGGCTCCGTTCGAGCCGTCGGTGCAACGGGTGATCTTTCATCAGCCGGCGGGCCAGGTATTTCACATCCACATCCGAAACGATCCGTTCGTAGCATTGGCTGTCCGCCGCCGTTTCTACCGCGACCGCCTGCCCGTTCTCCGTGACAATCCCCGTGACGGGGGTATCGAACCGGAACCGAACCCCTTGACGGAGAGCCAGCGCATAGAGCTCTTCCACGATCGAGTAGATGCCTTTTTCCGGGAAAAACGCTCCGATGTTGTTTTCCAGGTGTGCAATCATATTGAGTGTGGCCGGAGCCCGGTAAGGATTCGAACCGTTGTAGGTGGCATACCGGTCGAAAATTTTTACCAGCCTCCCGTCCCGGAAGTCCTTCCGGTTGGCGCGGTGCATGGAGCGCAGGAAATCCAATTTGTACAACTTGCGGGCGATTTTTCGATAGGGCGGCATACGGAAATTCGACCAGGTGTGAAAATCCGTGAACAGGAACACCGGCGCGCTGAGCTCGTACACCTCCCGGGCCCGGCCGAGACGCCGGAATACCGAATCGGGATCAGCGATACCCGTCTCCTCCATCGCCTTTTGCAGTTTTTCCGGATCGTGGTAAAACACCAAACGCCCGGTGCGCTCAAAAAAATAGTGGCAATTTACTTCCAGCCGGCGGTACGGCAGGTGATCGGCCATCTTCTCCCCGCAAAGAGAGAACAATTCCTCCACCAGTTCCGGCAACGTAAAGAGGGAGGGGCCGGTATCGAACCGGTATCCCCCGGTTCGCAACTCCGAGATTTTGCC
>JAJQAW010000215.1 GCA_021203585.1 Rikenellaceae bacterium | reverse complement strand
TGCGCCACCTTCCGCGAGTTGGCGGTCCTGGTGGAAAACCAGGAGGCGGATTTGGCGGTCATGGCTATCGAAAATTCCATCGCCGGAAGCATCCTATCCAATTACAACATTCTCCAGCGCGGAACGCTGAAAATCGTCGGAGAAGCCTACCTGCACATCAAACAGCAGCTGATGGCTAATCCCGGTGTCCGGCTGGAAGATATCCGGGAGGTGCATTCTCATCCGATGGCCCTGCAGCAATGCGCCGATTACCTGGACCAGCACCGTTGGCGGTTGGTGGAAACGGAAGACACCGCTTTGAGCGCCAAACACCTGGCCGAAGCGGGTTCCCGAAATGCGGCTGCCATCGCCGGAACGCTCGCCGCTCGGTTGTACGGTATGGAAATTCTGGCAGAGGATATCCACACCATCAAAAATAACCATACCCGTTTTCTGATTCTAACTCCGAAAGAGAGTGAAATAGTCGCCCACGATGCGGACAAAGCCTCGGTTTATTTTAAAACCGACCACCGTCAGGGATCCCTCCTGCGGGTATTGAAGGCCATGGAGAACAGCGATATCAATATGACCAAATTACAATCCTACCCGATACCCAGCGAGCCGTGGCATTATATGTTCCATGTGGATATGGAATTCGGGAATGTGGAAAGCTTTATCAGAACCCTCGAAGCCATGCGCGCCGAATCGGCTGAAATGCAGGTATACGGGATTTATAAAAAAGGTTCGGATCACTCCGCTTGAGGCCGGATTGGATCGAACCTCATTGGGCAAATAAAAGTCGACATACACGATGAAAACAGCATGGAACATAGTGCCGTCCGAGCGGCTCAACGGCGTGAGCGAGTACTTCTTTTCCCGGAAATTACGGGAAATCGACCAGATGCGGGCCGCAGGAAAAGAGGTGATCAACCTGGGGATCGGAGGACCGGATTTACCGCCGCATCCCTCGGTGATCGAAACCCTGAACCGGGAAGCGGCCAAGGCCGATACCCACTCCTACCAACCCAATAAGGGAACTTGGATGCTGCGCCAGGGATTTAGCGATTGGTATGCCGGCAAGTATGGAGTCCGGTTGGACCCGGCTACCGAAATTCTACCGCTGATCGGATCGAAGGAGGGTTTGTTGAATATTTGCATGACCTACCTCAATCCGGGCGACAAAGTGTTGGTCCCTAATCCGGGTTATCCGACCTACCGTTCGGCGGTTACCCTGGCGGGCGGCATTTGCGTGGACTACATCCTGGAAGAGGAAAACGGCTGGTTGCCCGATTTCGATGCCCTGGAGCATTTGGTTTGGGAAGAGGGCGTGAAACTGATGCTGGTCAATTATCCCCACATGCCCACCGGGACCCTGCCGACCGAATCTCTGTACCGGCGCTTGGTGGATTTCGGCCGGGAACACCGGCTGCTGATCGTGCATGATAATCCGTATAGTTTCATTCGCAACAGCGAGCCGAAGAGTTTGCTGGCCGTCGAGGGCGCCAAGGAGGGTGTGATCGAACTCAATTCGTTGAGCAAGAGCCACAACATGGCTGGCTGGCGGATCGGGATGATCGGTGCCCGGAAAGAGCGGATCGATGAGATTCTCCGTTTCCGAAGCAATATGGATTCCGGCATGTTTTATCCGATGCAGGCGGCAGCCGTACAGGCTCTTTCCCTGGGAGAGGAGTGGTATAAGGAGCTGAATGAAACTTACTTTAGCCGACAAGCTCGGGCGTGCGCCATTATGGATGCCATCGGTTGCACCTGGTCTTCCGGTCAGGCCGGTTTGTTTCTTTGGGCGCGTTTGCCGGAGGGACAGGGGGATTGCTATGCGTACAGCGATAAAATTTTGTACCAGTGAGGAGTGTTTATTACTCCGTGGGTAATCTTCGGTTCGCAAGGCGAGCGGTATCTGAGCATCAGTCTCTGTGCGCCGGAAGAAGTTTTTGAAAAAGCTCTGAAAAAAATCGAACAAGCATTTAATCCCGAATAACCCATGAAGACAGCCATAGTAGGAATCGGATTGATCGGAGGATCGTTTGCCCTCGCTTTGCGGGACCACGGATTGAGCGATGAAATCCTGGGTGTGGACCAAAATATCGACCATGCCCGCCGGGCCCTGGAGCTCGGTTTGGTGGATCGGGTAACTCCGTTGGAGGAGGCGATCGATCAGGCCGATTTGATCGTGCTGGCGATCCCGGTCGGTGCGATTCCGATGTTAAGTATCCGGATACTGAATAAAATCCGGGCGGATCAGGTGATTATGGAAATGGGGTCCACCAAACAGGAGTTGTGCGAAATCATTTCCATGCATCCCCGCCGCGGACGTTTGGTGGCTACCCACCCGATGTGGGGAACGGAGTACAGCGGACCCGAGGCGGCGCTCCCGGGAGCTTTTACGGGACGTACCGTGGTGATTGCCGAGCCGGAAGCCTCCGATCCCCAGGCTCGGGAATTGGTGGAAAATATCTACCGAACTATCGGCATGCCGATCAAATACATGGAAGCCGAAGAGCACGATACGCATACGGCTTATATCAGCCACATCTCGCACATCACTTCCTTCGCTCTGGCCCTGACCGTACTGGAAAAGGAGCGGGAGACCTCGCACATTTTCGATCTGGCCGGCGCCGGTTTCGAAAGCACCGTACGGTTGGCCAAGAGTTCGCCCGATACGTGGCTTCCTATTTTCATGCAGAATAAATACAATGTACTGGAAGTGCTGCGCGAGCATATCCATCAATTGCAAGTTTTCCGCAGGATGTTGGAGCGCGACGATACGGCGGGACTACGGGCCACGATGGAAAAAGCCAACTCCATTCGTAAAATCCTGGAATAAAACGAAATCAAATAATAATGACCATGAGCGTATTTTCATTGACACAAAAGAAACCGTTGATCATTTCCGGCCCTTGCAGTGCCGAAACGGAAGAACAAACGCTGGAAACGTGTCGGCAAATTGCCGCTACCGGTTTGGTGGATGTCCTGCGTGCCGGCGTGTGGAAACCCCGTACCAAGCCCGGATCGTTCGAAGGAGTCGGACTTCCCGGCTTAGCCTGGATGGCCCGTGCCAAAGCGGAAACCGGACTTCCGATCGCCGTAGAGGTCGCTACTTCCAAACATGTGGAAAGCGCCCTGGCCTTCGGCGTGGATGTGGTATGGGTGGGCGCCCGTACCACCGTAAATCCCTTTAGCGTGCAGGATATTTGCGATGCCCTGCGCGGTTCCCAGACCACCGTGCTGGTGAAAAATCCGATGAACCCGGATATTAACCTCTGGATCGGTGCGGTGGAACGCCTCCGCAAAGTCGGGGTGGAAAAAATCGGACTGATTCACCGTGGGTTTTCAGCCGTGGGGGGTACTTACCGCAACAATCCGATGTGGCGCCTGGCCATCGAAATGCAGCAGCGGATGCCGGAACTGCCGATCATCGGAGACCCGTCTCACATCGCCGGAAAACGCGAATATCTGGCCGAAGTGGCGCAAAAATGCGCGGATTTGAATTTCGACGGATTGATCGTCGAGAGCCACATTTGTCCGGATCAGGCCTGGAGCGATCCCGAACAGCAGGTGGTTCCGCAGGATCTGGCTGCCTTGCTGCAGGCGGTGAATTGGCGGAAGGAAAAGGTGAATAAACCGGAATTTGTACAGGCCCTGGACAATTACCGGGCGGAGATCGACCAGATCGATTCGGAGCTTTTTGCGCTATTGAGCCGCCGGATGATCGTGGCGGAGAATATCGGTCGGGTGAAGCGGGACAACGA
>JAJQAW010000156.1:950-3774 GCA_021203585.1 Rikenellaceae bacterium | reverse complement strand
TAGGTAAACCGTAATCCCAGTTCCTGGCCGGAGCCGCGCACCCGTTCAAACGCGGGTAAATCTGCCGGAGTGGAAATGATCAGTATCTCCCGGATACCGGCCAGCATCAGGACCGAAATCGGATAATAGATCATCGGTTTATCGTAGATCGGCAGCAATTGCTTGGATACTCCTTTGGTGATGGGGTAGAGCCTGGTGCCTGCCCCACCGGCCAGTACGATTCCTTTCATACAGGGTTCGGCTTGATTTGTTCTACAAATATACTAAAATATCCGTTTTATAGGGGCTACCGTACAGGAAACCTATTATCGATTCCGCTTGGAAGAGTTTTCCGCAGAAAAAGCTTTCCATTCCGGAGGATCGATGTTTAGCTTCCGTATTTCCTGGTAAAGCGATGAAGCATACCGTGCCCACCATGGCACCGCCTCTTGTGTGGGTGCATCGGGATGCCGGATACCCTCGGGAAGGGAGCAGGGGGAGCCTTACTAAATTGAGTAAGCCTGAAAATCGCTTTGTTTTTTTTCGTTTCTTTCCGAAAAGTTTCTTAACTTGTGCGATGGAATTTCCGTTAGCATGGGCAGATGCGGCGGAAAGATGCCCCAAACGTTATTAACTTAGAGTAGACCCCTATGAATCGTATCGAACGGTTTTATGCGACGGTAGAAAGGCGGCCCGTCGACCGTCCCGCATCCTGGTTAGGAATCCCGGATGGAGCCGCACTTCCCAAATTGTATCGGTATTTCGGAGTTTCGGATACGAAAGCGTTGAAAGCCAAAATCAACGACGACATTTATCCCGTGGAATTACCCTCCCATTCCCCCACGAGCGATGCCATTTATGCGACTTTCGATTTTGCGAAAGAGTCGCACGGCGACCCCGACGAACGGACCCTGACCGCACCCGGATTTTTTGAAGATTTTACCGATCCGGCCGATGTGGATCGATTCGACTGGCCGGATCCGGAACAATACATCGATCCGGCGGAATGCCTGCGGGTCGTGGAGGAGGTGCCGGAGGGGTACGCGGTGATGGGGGTCCTTTGGTCGGCGCATTTTCAGGATATGTGCGCCGCCTTCGGCATGGAAACGGCGTTGATTAAAATGTATACCGATCCGGAAATCGTCAAGGCCGTGATCGACCGGATTACGGAATTCTACCTGAAGGCCAACCGGATATTTTTTGAAGCCACCCGGGGGAAATTGCACGCCATTCTGATCGGAAACGATTTCGGGAGTCAACAGGGATTGATGGTCGGACCCGATGCCCTTCGGGAATTCGTGTGGGATGGAACCCGGCAGTTCATCCGGCAGGCTAAGAGCTACGGTTTGAAGGTCATTTTCCATTCGTGCGGTTCGATCTACGATGTCATTCCCGATCTGATCGAATTGGGCGTGGATGTAATTCATCCCATTCAGGCGTTGGCCGCCAATATGGAGCCGCAGAAACTCAAAGATAGTTTCGGAGATCGAGTCTCCTTTTGCGGAGGAGTAGACGCACAGCATTTGTTGGTAAACGGAACTCCGGAAGAAGTTCGGGCCAAGGTCGAAGAGCTCAAATCGATCTTCCCGACCGGATTGATCATCTCCCCCAGCCACGAAGCGATCCTTCCGGATATTTCTCCGGCCAATGTGGAGGCACTGTTCTCCAGTCTGTAAGCTGGCGTGCGAAACCGGCTCGGAGGCCATTCGTGCTGAGTCCGGAGGGGGCGAACCACGCGCGGCGAAAGGCCTGGATTCACCAACCGGCAACCGGCTCTCTCTCGTGGTGTGACATGGGGAACAGCGCTTGGATACGAAACCCGGCCGTGAATCGCCGGATGGGACGGAAGGGGCGCCAAAGAAACAGAGGCCGCTTACGGCCTGCCGGTCCCGTGCCTCTGGCTTCTCTTTCGGAATCGCGTGCTCGCGCGACCGAGCCGCAGAGTTCCTCGGGTCTCCGTCGGCTTCCGACGCTCTCCGTCTGTCTCCGCGGCATAGCTCCGCTCCGGCCGGCCCAAGCGGGCAGTTGTACCTGGCCATCTCCAAATTATAAACGGGCAGCGTGGACTACCCGGCAAAAGCATGAATAAAAACCTATGAAACGTTACGGAAGTGTCATTCGGGTACGGCCCGAAAAACTGGAAGAGTACAAACGCCTCCATGCGGATGCATGGCCCGGCGTACTGCGCATGATCAAAGCGTGCCATTTGCAGAATTACAGCATCTATTACCACAAAGGCTTGCTGTTCAGCTATTTCGAATATACCGGAACGGATTACCAGGCGGATATGGCCAAGATGGCCGCCGACCCGGAAACCCACCGGTGGTGGGAGGTGTGTAAACCCTGCCAGGAGCCGCTCGAAAGCCGTGCCCCCGGGGAGTGGTGGGCCGATATGGAAGAGGTTTTCCACCTGGATTGAGTGCGACCGAAAGTAAACGAATGAATCTATATTATGGCTGAAAAAACGAATTCGATGTTCCGCAATGCGGCCGGGCAAAACTATCTGATGCCTTTCATTCTGATCGCGCTGCTCTACCTGCTCTGGGGGTGCGCGCACGGACTGCTGGATGTGCTGAACAAACAGTTTCAGATGGCCTTCGATATGAGTAAAGGCGAGTCCGGGTTTATCCAGTTTTCGACCTACATCGCCTATTTTATCATGGCCGTCCCGGCCGGTATGCTGCTGCGGAAAGTCAGCTATAAGAAGGGAATTATCTCCGGGCTGCTCTTGTTTACGCTGGGTGCTTTCGCCTTCATTCCGGCCGCATTTATTCATTCTCCGATCGCTTTTCTGGTAGCCTTGTTTATCATTGCCTGCGGACTGACGATCATCGAGACCGGCGCA
>JAJQAW010000156.1:0-940 GCA_021203585.1 Rikenellaceae bacterium | reverse complement strand
CGCACACCCTTACGCTACCTCCCTCGGGCCGGAAAAATCGGCGGCCCAACGTATTAACATCGCGGCCGCATTCAACGGAGTGGGGTGGATTGTCGGCCCGCTGATCGGCGGCGCGTTGATTTTCGGCGCCGATCTCGGAGACCAGATGGCCATGGCCAAACCCTATATTTTTGTCGGAGCCGCGGTGCTGATGGTCTGTATTTTACTGAGTTTCATGAAACTCCCGGAAATCGTTCCGCAGAGCGATGCGCCGGTTCGGGATGACGCCGCCGGCAAAAGTTCGATCTGGGCGTATAAGCATCTGAAGTGGGCTATTCTCGCTCAATTTATGTACGTAGGAGCCCAGACCGGTATATTCAGCTTTTTCATCAACTACGTGACGGAACTCGATCCTGCAATCAGCAACCTCTCGGCTTCCCGGTTGCTCAGTTTCGGAGGGATGGGATTGTTTTTCGTCGGACGTCTGTCCAGCGGAATCGTTATGAAATGGTTCCGGCCGGCCCATCTGCTGGCTTGGTTTGGCGCCCTGGCGGCCGTGTGCATGGTCGTGGTGATCCTCTCCCTGGGACGTATCTCCCTGTACGCGCTTTACCTCTCGTTCTTTTTTATGTCTATGATGTATCCGACCATTTTCGCGCTCGGGGTACGCGGATTGGGGCCCCACACCAAAAAGGCTTCCTCCTACATCGTGATGAGTACGGTAGGAGGCGCCGTATTCCCGGTGCTCATGGGCTACCTGGGAGAGGGCAGTATTGCTATGGGCTTCCTGTTGCCGTTGGTGGGTTTCCTGGTGATCGGCGGATTCGCCTGGTCGGAGCGAAACAAATAAAACGATACCTTATATATATGGATCGAATCCGGATCGAGCCGGAAGCTACCGGGGTTTGGCACGAAATTAGCGATTCACGCGGTATTCCTCCGATCGGGGACCGGCTGCCGG
>JAJQAW010000107.1 GCA_021203585.1 Rikenellaceae bacterium | reverse complement strand
ATACTTGAGTATTTATATAAAATTATTATTGATTTTGCTTTGATTTAAAAAAATACGTAATATATTTGTAGTAGAAACTCTAATGAATAACGGCCATGAATGTCGATCAATTAATGAACGAACTGGAGCGGAAGCATCCGGGCGAAAAAGAATATTTGCAAGCGGTACGCGAAGTGCTCGCCTCGGTCGAAGAGGTGTATAATCTGAATCCACAATTCGAGGCAAACAAAATTGCCGAACGGATTGTCGAGCCGGACCGGATTTATGCTTTCAAGGTGCCCTGGGTCGATGACAAAGGAGAGGTTCAAGTCAATATCGGTTACCGGGTGCAGTTCAACAACGCGATTGGTCCCTATAAAGGCGGCCTGCGTTTTCACTCGAGCGTAAACCAGAGCATCCTGAAATTTTTGGGATTCGAGCAGATTTTTAAAAATGCCTTGACGACGTTGCCGATGGGGGGGGCCAAAGGAGGTTCGGATTTCAATCCCCGCGGAAAGTCGGATGCGGAAATCATGCGTTTTTGCCAGGCCTTTATGACCGAACTGTGGCGCTACATCGGACCGGAAACCGATGTGCCGGCCGGAGATATCGGTGTGGGCGGCCGCGAAATCGGCTACCTGTACGGCATGTACCGGAAACTGGCCCGTGAAAATACCGGCGTTCTTACCGGAAAGGGAATGACCTACGGAGGATCGCTGATTCGTCCGGAAGCTACCGGGTTCGGTGCCATTTATTTCCTGGAAGATATGTTGAAAACCAACGGACAGGAATTGAAAGGAAAAACCGTTTCGGTCTCAGGTTTCGGGAATGTGGCTTGGGGTGCAGCCCTGAAAGCCACCGAGTTGGGCGCAAAGGTGGTAACCCTATCGGGGCCGGACGGCTATGTTTACGATGAAGCCGGATTGGATGCGGAAAAAATCGATTACCTGCTGGAGCTTCGTGCTTCGAATAACGATATTGTATCCCCCTACGAGGAGCGTTTCCCCGGTTCGAAATTCTTCGCGGGTAAAAAACCGTGGGAAGTCAAAGTCGATATCGCTTTGCCGTGCGCTACGCAAAACGAGCTGGACGGTGAGGATGCGAAAAAACTGGTGGAAAACGGCGTGATCTGCGTGGCCGAAGTGTCCAACATGGGATGCACCCCGGAAGCGATCGACATTTTCCTGCACCATAAAGTGCTCTACGGTCCGGGTAAAGCGGTAAATGCCGGAGGAGTGGCTACTTCCGGACTGGAAATGACGCAGAATTCCATGAAACTGAACTGGACACGGGAGGAAGTGGATGCCAAACTCCACCAGATCATGCACTCGATACACCAGACTTGCGTTCAATACGGGACCGAGCCGGGCGGATACATCAATTACATGAAGGGCGCCAACATCGCCGGATTCATGAAAGTGGCAAACTCCATGGTTGAACAGGGAGTGGTTTAGTAAATTTAGTTTTGGTTGGTATTTTGAGTGAAAAAAGGGACCGTCGGGAGACAGGTCCCTTTTTTGCTCCATTTCCTGAATATTGCAGGAAAATCTTACAGTAACTCTCTTTTTGCGTTGCAAGGGATATTTTCAGGAAGATTGCTCCTATATACCAAAAAATCAACCGCTTTCAATCCGTGACCCGGAAACTTTTTCGGTTCTCTTGTAAGCCCTGAGCGGACACAATTTTGCTACTAATTCGTGACATAGACAAAAAGCCACTTGGGGCAGGTCGATTGCTTCAGGATTATTTTGGAAGGATATACTGCATTTCCTTAAGAACTGTGCTTCCCGTAGCGGTCTGCCAGCCGACAGGCGGCGGCCAGAAACGTGGGAAATTCAGTGTGCCGGAGGAACACTTGTTCACCTGGTCGTATCGTATTTTCTACCATACTTTACGGATAGACCGTTCACATTCTCATCGATAGCGGCAGCTTGTGCAGTCAGGGAGAATTGGGAGGTCGAATCGTATAATTTGTCTTATATCGAAAGTAAAGCGTTCAGACCAGTTCGAAGGGCCGGTTAAAACCGGAGAAATGGCGTTCCACCTTTTTCATATAAATATCGCTGAAGGTGATCAGAATGCCCGTTTCTTCCACATTGCCGAAATCGGGATTTTTCACCGTGGCAAACACCCGCATCGAAGGGGAGAGGTTCATGTAGGAATTGATCATCGGAGGAATATGTTCGTCCAGTTCCTTCAAACGGCGGGTAAGGATTTTGTAATCCTCCGTGTAGGATCCACCGGTAAACAATCGGGCAAATTTTTCTTCGTCAAGGTTGAGGGCAATTGGAAAGAGCGGTTCGACCAAATGATCCGGATCCGAAAAATATTTGTGCAGGAAATACATCAAGGCGTTCCGCGCTTCGGTATTGTAATGGCCGTACATGGTAACCTTTCCGAAAAAGTAACGGATGTCCGGATTTTGGGCTACGATGGTGCCCAGGCCGTCCCACAAATTATCCAAGGAGTAGAGGCCTTTGGGATTGATCCGCGTGCCCTGGTACCTGGGCTGGACGAAGGAACGGCCCAGTTCGAGGGTATACGGCAAGTACTCCTGCCGGAATTTATCGCTGAAACGAAAATAATGTTCCGTCGAAAGATGTTGAGGATGAGTTTCCTTCGAAATAATGAAACGGTAGCCGCCCACGATCTCCTGGTCTTTCGGATCCCAGACGATCAGTTGCTCATACCCGTTTTCCGCTGTATCCTCTTCGTCGATATCCACCGGCTCTCCGGTGCCTCCGCCCGCCTCTCGAAAGGTCAGTTCGCGCACCCGCCCGATCTCCTGCATAGTATTCGGGCTGTTTCGTGCGTTGACCACGTAAATGATATTTCCTCCGTTGTTCGTATCCCGCACATAACGGTCTTCATTGAGTTCCTGCTTCAGTACCTCCCTGTCGACCGGATCGATCATTTCTTTCATGTTTCGCTGTTATAACGAGGCAAAAATAACGAAAAAAAGTAAATCGAGCCTATTTATTGGGTGGGTTTTAACGCGTAAACCTGTTCCCGAAGCCAAGCGGCCCATTGATCGGGGTGTTTTTCTTTGGTAAAAGTCGTGTAGGGAATCGGCTCTCCGAAAAAAATATCCATCGATTTATTCGTTTGACGGAACATTTCCCCCGGCAGTAGTACCAATTCGAGGTTCATCTTAATTCCCAAGGCTTTACGAAGCGAAGCCAGTCGGTAGAAATATTTGGTATTGGTAGCGTCGAACAGGATCGGGACGATATCCCGCTGGTATTGCACGGCTTTGGAAACCACATTTTTTTTCCATTCCGTATCCTGTACCTTAAAATGGATTCGGCGGGAACACAAGCCAGCGGGAAAAAGTAGCACCTGTGCCTCGGAGCGGTATATTTGATCCAGTTCGCGGGCGTACCGGGATAATTGTCTGCCGTATTTATTGACTCCCACAAAAAGCGATTTGATCGGGGTGAGGTGCATCAACAGGTCGTTGACCATCACTTTCACCGGTCCGTAGTTCTTTTCGATTTCATTGGCCAGAATCAGCCCGTCCAATCCGCCCAGCGGATGATTGGAGGCAAAAATGTATTTTTTATCCGGGTCGATCCCGCCTTGCAAATAAATTTTAGGATGGTAATCCCATTCTTCGAGTACGGCTTGAATAAATTCCGTGCCTTGCAGGTGTCCGTATTTTTCCAGCACATCGTTGATTTCCCGTTGGCGGATGATCCGTTTGATCCTACGGAACTTCGGCCCTGGAATTAATTTAGCCAATTTCGGGGTTTTCTCGCGGATGACTTTTTCTATGTCGATTTCCTGACTCTTTTCGATTC
>JAJQAW010000265.1 GCA_021203585.1 Rikenellaceae bacterium | reverse complement strand
TATTGATCATTTCGAAGCCGGTTCCTTCAAGCATCGAGGCGACCAGTTTTTTTCCGATATCGTGCAAGGCTCCTTTGACCTTACCGATCACGACTTTGCCGACTTTACTGGAGGAATCGCCGGCCAGCAGCGGTTTAATCAACTCCAGTGCTCCTTTCATGGCCCGAGCGGACATCAGCAGCTGAGGAACGAAAGCTTTACCTTCGCCAAATCGCCGTCCAATTTCGCCCATGGCTTTGATCATGTAATCGTTGATGATCACTTTCGGTTCCGCCCCCTCTGCCAGGGCTTCTTTGGTAATTTCCACTGCGGGCTCGAGCTTTCCTGCCAGGATCGCTTCGTACAAATTGTTCAGTTCTGCCATAACTGTTTATGATAAGTTAAAAATTAATGTCCATGCAATCCGATGGACGGCCTCCAACTCTTCCCCGCCGGGTGAGAGTTCCTATCTCTTTGGGCCGTTCGATCGTAACTCAGGAAGCAAGCGCGAAGAACCACCGTACCGAGCTTCGGTTTTACGCCATGCGAGGCGAACCGGAAGGCTCTTCAGAAGCCCTCCCGCAAAACCATGTTGCATCGTTATCCGGTATAGCCGTATTTTTCTGCAATCTTTAAGGCCCGATCGATTTCACTTTCGGATTTAAAATCCATCGATACCAGCATACCCTCCGGACCGACGTTATCCAACAGGGGTTCCAATTCATCCAAGGTTACCCAATTGGCCTGTATCGACTTACCGCCTGCCTTTATACGCCTATAAAGATCGTACCATTTCGGATCTCCTCCCTGAGGTTCTCCTACCCCGGGAGTCCATTGAATGGCATTCAATTCCCGGATATCCAACAGCGCGTCCAAATGGCGCACCGCCCCTACTCCATCCAGGTGATAGAGCGTATAATCCAGATATTGACACTGTTTCCGTAAAAAAGGTTGCTCGAATTTGATGAAATCTTCTTCCGAAAACATGATCGAAATATCGGACTGAAGCTTGGAAACTTTTCCGGGTCCCCAGATCGAAAAATAACAGAATGCGGACTCCCCTGCTTCGTTTGCCGCCTCGTAAATTTGATCGTATACCTTAAAATAAATCTCATTGACTTGCCGGCATTGTTCTTCCAGCACTTCCGGGCGTATGACCATGTCCATCAGTACATTTTCCGTCCCGCGGAGGCTTACGATCACGTCCAAACCCTCCATCAAATCGGGAATCCCCGCGTAATAATGTCCCTGTGCCCGTTCTTTCACCGCTCGGATCAATTCCAGATGAAGATGGAGCCATTCATGGTTTTCATCGAAAAGAATTTGATCTCCGTAATCGGCCGGGTGTTTGATCCAGATCGTATCCGGACCGCCTTCCATCTCCGCTCCGAGCATGGAAGCCAGAGAACCGGGTCCGAGCTGGGTATTGGCTACCGGAAGAATATCCGCCTTGTAGGAATTACGGGACATTTGCCAGTGCAGGTAATCCGCCCGGTACTGCGGATCGAACCAGAATTGGTTCCAATCTTTCGCCGGTTCCGGTTCCGGAACTTGTGCGTAAGGCGCTCCTTCTTTAAACAGATGTTCCCACATGGACAGGATCAGGCCTTTGCCGTTCCACCAGTCCAGGTATCTTTGACGGGATTCTTCCCAATTGGTTTTCCAGGTATTCATATTTATTTTAGTTTCAGGGAGGTCCATGCTGCGAATCCCTCCCGGATGGTGATGGTCTTTACTTGGGTCCAATCCATATCGTCCGTGTTGGTGACCCGGTCCGGATAGATAGGAATTTCCGCTCCGTATTTTACAAATACCGGCATATTTTAGATCGGGATTTGTACATTTTTCAGCCAACAACCTCCCTGGAAAACTTCGCCGGTAAAGAAATCGACCCAGCGTCCTTCGGGCAGGTAAATGTCCCGGCGGTTGTCAGAATTCATGACCGGGGCCACTAACATATCGTCGCCGAAATAGTATTGATCGTCGATATGCCAGCACAGTTTATCGTCCGGGTGGTGGTAGATCATGGCGCGGATCAACGCATAACCGGTTTGTGTCGCTTTCTGGCTTTGCCGGAGAATGTACGGGAGGATGGCGTACCGGAGATTCCACCAATCCTTGACGATCGGCGCAATATTCGGGAATTCCCAGGGTTCGCGTTTGGAGGTACCGTGGTACCGCATGTGCGAGGTGAACACACCGAATTGAGTCCAACGCAGGTAAAGATCGTCCGGAATGACGGAATTCATAAAATTCGGCACCCCATGGAAACCTGGAATATCGTGGCTCCAGAAGGCAAAACCGGAAAGTCCGATGTGCAACCCGCCCTTGAGCGAACCGGCCATGCCATCCCATGAAGCTTCCGAGTCTCCGCCCCAATGCAGCGGATAACGCTGGCTTCCGGCCCATCCGGCACGTGCCCAGATGATTCCTTCTCCCGTCACCTGACGGGTTATATCGTAAGCGGCCTTTTGGTATAACAGTCCGTAGAGATTGTTGAGCAATTCCGGACGCATACCGTGGTACCGGGCATCCATGTGGATATTTTCCCCGAAGTCGGTTTTGATACATACCACGCCCATATCCAACAGATTTTTCAATAGGCCTTGGTACCACTGTGTCGCCTCCGGGTAAGTAAAATCGATGGTGCCGGCATAATCCAGCGCGCTGAAATTCGATCCGGAACGCTCCTGTTTTTTGGTCGGCGGAGCATAGTAATTCTTTCGGCGGGCCTCCTCGTGCTGTTCGGCCTCTTCGGCGATGTAAGGTAGCTGCCACAGGCTTACTTTGTATCCGTTTCGGCGCAAACGGCCGATAAATTTTTCCGGCTCCGGAAAGCGTTCATCGTTGAATTTCCACTCGCACAGCCAGTCGGTTTTAAACCAACCCGTATCCAGATGGATCACGTCGCACGGGTAGGCTTCCGCACGCATTCTGTCGCAGATCGCCTGGACTTCATCGGCCGAAAAATAGGTCATCCGACTCATCCAGATCCCGAAACTCCACAACGGAGGCATAGCCGGAAATCCGGTTAATTGACGATACCCGTAAAGAATCCGTTCGGGAGTATCCCCTCCGATGAGAAACGTATCCAGCACAGGTTGTTCGACCAGCCATTGCACGGAGCGGGTCGAATGGTCGGCCAAGGAGAGCTTGGTGTAGGCCGAAGTATGCATAAAACAGCCGTACATGCGGCTGGAGAGGTAAAACGGGATATTTTTATAAGCCCGGCGATTGTTCACTCCCTGCCCGTCTTGATTTTTGAGCTGAAAAGTGTGACCGCTCAAATCCATCTTATAAAACCGTTCTCCGGTACCAGTAAAAACCTCGTCCGGAGCGGCATACAACGAGAGTGTTGCGGTATCCGGACGTCCCTCGCGCAGAACCAGGGCCAGCCCTTGGGCATCGTAGCGCGGCGGAGAAAAATGATCCGAGCCGTTGAGCCGTACCGGTTTTTTACCGTCCGGAAAAAAAGTGATCCGGCAAGTTTCCTGCGGTCCGGGCTGCAGGTCGCTCCACCAGTCGATGACCGGTTCCCTCAAATCTACCACTGCACGCCGGATTCCCCGATCATCCCGAATGGTCCACTCACCACCATCGGGCGAACGGTCGAAGCCGAGCGGACGAATTTCTAGAGCGGGATCCATTTCCAGCATCTCGGAGTCGGCCGCTTTTTCGGAATCGAAGCCGATAAATACACGCAGGATGTTGGCCCCGTACTGGCGAAGCCGAAGCCGGTACTCCCGTTGCGGCACCGTCCAATCGGCTTCCATTTCGTTGGACAGCTTTTGTTTTTGAAAAGGTATGGTC
>JAJQAW010000244.1 GCA_021203585.1 Rikenellaceae bacterium | reverse complement strand
CCCATCCCATTTTGGGAAGGGCTGAAGTACAGGGTCCGGCCGAAGATATCGTTTTTGACGTGGTAATAGGTGCCGTCCAGGGCTTCCAACGGGTTATAAATGCGTGGAAATTCTTTCCGGGCGTCCACATAAGCATCCAGTTCATAGATCATGCAGCATTTCAATTTGCTGCATTGTCCGGCCAGTTTCTGCGGATTGAGAGAAATTTCCTGCATCCGGGCCGCATTGGTGGTTACCGATACGAAGTTGGAAATCCACGAAGCGCAGCACAATTCCCGTCCGCAGGCACCGATACCGCCGATTCTTCCGGCTTCCTGCCGGGCTCCGATCTGTTTCATCTCCACCCGGATTTTAAAGCGGTCGGCAAAGATTTTGATCAACTCCCGAAAATCCACCCGCTCGTCGGCAATGTAGTAAAAAATAGCCTTGATCCGGTCCCCCTGGTATTCGACATCTCCGATTTTCATATCCAGGCCGAGTTCGGCGGCTATTTGCCGCGATTCGATCATGGTGGGGTGTTCCAGCGCGATGTCTTCCTGCCACTTCTCGATATCGTACGGTTTAGCTTTGCGGTAGATTTTTTTGAATTCCTGGGTCGCCGGATTAAATCCGGTGCGTTTCATCTGGCGGTACACTAAGTCCCCGGTGAGGGAAACGATGCCGATATCGTGGCCGGGTGAGGATTCTACCGCTACCACATCGCCTTTCTTCAATTCCAGGCGATTGACGTTTCGGTAATAGCCTTTGCGGGTATTTTTGAATCGTATTTCAAAAATATCATCCGGTAGATTGCCGGGTAAATCGTCCAGCCAGTCGGTTACATTGAGTTTTTGGCCTCCCTGACAAAGCGATATTTCGACATTTCCGTCTCCCGTATCGCAGAAGCAGCATCCGCGTCCGATATCGGTGATACAATTATTTTTATGGCAGTTTTTGCAGCTCATGGTCATTTGTAATCAAGATAGGCAAAGGTAACAGTTTCTTCGTTATTTACCTACGATTGGACCTGAACTCCCAAAAAATGCTATATTTGTAGCGCTGACAAAACTGCAATAAACTCAAATCATGAAAATCAAAAAAGCTTTTTGGGATTCGGCCTTTGTGCTGGCCTTCCTGCTGACGGCAACCACGGTCTTCGGACAATCCCGCCGGACGGAAAATATCGACAAACAGTGGAAATTTCATCTCGGGGAGGCGGATCAAGTGCAGGACCCCGCTTTCGACGATAGCTTCTGGCGCGAACTCGACGTTCCGCACGATTGGAGCATCGAGGGGGAGTACGATGTCAATCATCCGACCGGACGCGGGGGCGGTTACCTCCCTGCAGGAGTGGGCTGGTACCGGAAAACCCTGGACATTCCGGCTTCGGATCAAGGAAAGCGGGTGCTCATCGAGTTCGACGGCGTGATGGCCAACAGCGATGTGTACCTCAACGGGCATCTGTTGGGGTACCGGCCATTCGGTTACATTCCGCTGGTGTATGATTTGACCGATTACCTGAACTTCGACGGAAAACCGAATGTACTGGCGGTGCGCTGCGACAATACCGTTCAACCGGCTTCCCGCTGGTACACGGGGGCCGGGATTTACCGGCATGTGCACCTGGTTGCCATGGATCCGGTTCATCTGGAGAAATGGAGTGTTTACATCACTACGCCGGAAATTACCGCGGAGGAGGCTACGGTAGACATTCAGGCGGCGATTCAAAATCAAACCGCAGAGCTGCGGGAGGTTAGCATCCAGACCCACATCGTTTCTCCGCTCGGAAAAACCGTGGAATCTCCGGTTCGAACGATAACCGTAGGTCCGGGCCAGAGCGTACCGGTTCAAGAATCGGTGAGGGTGCCGGAACCCGAATTGTGGGATACGGAGAGTCCGAATATCTACCGAGCGATAACGACGGTATCCGTGGAGGGGAAAACGGTGGACCAGGAGATCAACACTTTCGGGATTCGAAGCATCGAATTCAAGCCGGAGAGCGGGTTTTGGCTCAACGGTCGAAATGTCCGTCTGTACGGAGCCTGTTTGCACCACGACGGCGGAGCGGTGGGTGCGGCGGTGCCTTTATCGGTTTGGGAGAGGCGTTTTCGGTTGCTCAAAGAAATCGGAGTAAACGCGGTTCGCGGAGCCCATAACCCGATGGATCAACCCTTTTACGATTTATGCGACCGGGAGGGAATGCTGTTCCTGGATGAAACGTTCGATACCTGGACCGAGAAAAAGAATCATGCCCAAAACGGCTATAATCTCTATTTTAAGGAGTGGTGGGAACGCGATGGCCGCGATCAGGTAAAACGGGTACGCAACCATCCCAGCATTATCCTGTGGAGCCTGGGCAATGAAATTCGTGATAATTTAAATTCCGAAGAGGGCCGTCAGCGCTTTTTGGATTTGAGAGATATGACCCGGGAATTGGATTCGACGCGGCCGATTACGATGGCGCTGTTCCGCCCGGCACAAGCCGGCTTATACGAGAACGGATTTGCCGAACTGCTGGATGTGGTGGGCCAGAATTACAATGAACAGGCTTTACTGAAGGCATGGGAGGAAAAACCCTCCCGCATCATTCTCGGAACGGAAAACACGCCGACCCGTGAAGCCTGGGTCGCGCTGCGTGACAATCCGCAGTATGCCGGTCAGTTTATCTGGACAGGCTTCGATTACCTGGGTGAGGCCGATTGGCCCCAAATCGCATGGAGCACCGGATTGTTCGACCGGAACGGTGGACGTAAACCGCTCACCTGGCAGCGTCAAAGCTGGTGGACGGAAGAGCCGATGGTTTATATTGTGCGCCGGGACGGAAGAAACGGTGAAGGCGGGTTGACCTGCGATTGGACCCCAGTCGATCCGGATGCGTACGATATTGCCCATATCGAGATTTACAGCAACTGCGAGGAGGTGGAACTGTTTTTGGACGGGGAGTCTTTCGGTCGCCAGCCGATGCCGGCGGACGCCTCACCGGCCAAATACATTCTCGACTATTGGCCCGGCACGCTCCGAGCGGTGGCTTATTCGCAAGGGCAGATCGTAGCCGAACAGGAGCACACCACTGCCGAAGAACCGGTGAAGCTGATTCTCACCGCCGAGAAAGATACCGCGCTCCATCACTGGGATGAAGTGGTTTACCTCACGGCTACTGCCGTGGATGAGCATGGAGTGCGCTCACCGAACAGCCGTCATCGGGTCAAATTTACCATCACCGGCCCCGGAGAAATCGTATCGGTGGACAACGGGGATGTATTTAACCATGAACCTTACAAATCCGATACCCAAAGTATTTACAAGGGCCAGGCAATAGTTATCATACGGGCAACGGCCGATTCGGGTGATATCACGGTAACGGTATCTTCCGAGGGATTGGAGGGTGCTTCGGTGACCCTCAAAGCTGAGTCCGGAAGATAGGTGATGCGGTCGTATACATAAAGCCGGAGAAATTTAAATTCTCCGGCTTTTTTGTCTTTTTTTACAAAGCCGGTAATAAAACATTCACTACCTTTGTTTTAATGGATCGAATGGAATCATTTCAGGTCATACAACCCCGAACATTGCTCTCACCGTATGTGAAGAATTACTGGTTCCTGCGTTGCGGCGTGTCGGATGTTCCACAGCGGATTATTCCGGGCGGTTGTATTTCGCTCGTATTTCACCGTTTGGGACGGATGTTCTCCGAAGGGAATAATGACCTGCAACCCTCTTCCTTCCTGTGTGGTCAATCCTGCTGCTGCGATGCGCTGAGGCGGACCGGCGAAGTCGATATGATCCACCTCACTTTCCGGCCTTCCGGAGCGCGGGC
>JAJQAW010000059.1:2679-3803 GCA_021203585.1 Rikenellaceae bacterium | reverse complement strand
ATAACATTGTTTCAGAAAAGACACCGAATTTTAACAAGGAATCACGGCCGTTTGAAGCGGGAAAGGGGAATACCGCGATATTTCCATTCTTTCGGTTATACTAAAAGATACATTTCGGTTTCTTTTGTTGTCTTTTAAAAAAAGACATAGTTCGCGATATAGGACTTATTCTTGTATCATAATATGAACCTTTTCTGATATACCCTTTTTCCGTCGAAAAGAATTCCCCCATTTTCTTTATTTTTAATGAGTTAGTCTGTTTTTTGTGTGAAAGATTGCAGCCTTTAAATTGCATCTTTTAACGTTCATTTTCTTATCCTTCCTTTCTCACTCAGGATCAGGAACTCATCTCTGTATATTTTTTTGAAGCAAGCCCTGTATGAGCCGATAGGCTCCTGCAGGGCTTTTGTCATTTCCCGTCCATTCCCGGCTCCTTCCTGCTACCCACTAAACTTAAATAAAATCAATTAAACTTATGAAACAAAAACACACTCGAAAAGGTGCAAAAACCCTACGGATTTGGGGCTTTTTGTTTGCTTTGTGGTTTGTCGGAGCAGGGCTCGCCGCCCAGAGCCGACAGGTTACAGGGACGGTCAGCGACCGCAACGGCCCGATGGCCGGAGTAGCCGTTACCGTACAGGGAACCGGCCAGGGAACGACCACCAATGCCGAGGGCCGGTATGCCATCATGGCCTCTTCCGGTCAGACGCTGCAATTTTCCTTCCTGGGCTACGACACGAAAGAAATGCAGGTCGGAACCCAGACGGTCATCGATGTCGATATGGACGAAAGCGCCTTAAACCTGGATGAGGTCATCGTGATCGGTTACGGTACGACGACCAAACGCGATTTGACCGGATCGGTTTCCTCCGTGAAAGGGGAGGCCCTGACACTCAGTCCGGCGGCCAATCCGTTGGTAAATATTCAGGGTAAGGTTCCCGGTCTGGACATCACCCAGTCTTCCGGCCAACCCGGAGCGGGAGTGGACATCCAGCTGCGCGGTACCCGTTCGTTTACCGCCAGCGGCAACCCGCTCTTTCTGATCGACGGGATGCCCGGCGATTACGCCACGTTGAACCCGAACGATATCCTTTCGATCGAGGTGCTGAAAGATGCCTCTTCCA
>JAJQAW010000059.1:0-2669 GCA_021203585.1 Rikenellaceae bacterium | reverse complement strand
TCTTCCACAGCCGTTTACGGTTCTTCAGGAGCCAATGGTATGATTATCATCACCACCAAAAAACCGCAGGCGGGCCGGGTAAATGTCGATTTCAACGCTTACTACGGCATCAACGGTTGGTCGATTCTTCCCAAAATGCGGGGTGATGGTCCGCAATACATCAATGCTTTGCATGATGCCGGAAAAGCGGCCGGCCGCTGGAATTCCCCTGCGGACGATGCAGCGCTGTTCGATTCGACCGCCGATTACGAGCTGTACACCGAAGGACATTTCATGAGATGAAACAAGATGCTCATGCAGAATGCCAACGTCCAGAATTACAGCCTCTCCGTCTCGGGCGGTAACGAACGGACCAAAGCGTATATGTCCCTGAACTATTCCGACGAACGGGGACAATACAAAGCCGATAATTACAAAGTATATTCGACTGTGGTTCGGGTTGAAAATCAGGCGGCCCGCTGGCTCCGGGCCGGAACCAACATCCAGGGTCCCTACGTGGACCGCAGCATGGCCTACGTCAACCTGAACAACGCGCTGAGAATGTATCCGTTGGGGAAACTGTACAACGACGACGGAAGCATCAATTCCTATCCGGTGGATGGATCGCGGGTTTACAACCTGCTGCTCAACAGCTAAGACGGAGTTTACGACAACGTACGCAACAACTTCCGGATTTACGTACAGCCTTTCATCGAGATCACGCCCCTGCCGAACCTGACCTTCCTCAGCCGGGCGAACGCTTCGTTGAGTTACGATAAGACGAAGTATTTTCAGGGTTACGGTTCCTATCAGTACATCGAAGCGGGAAGCACGGATGCCAGTGTACTGGCCCGGTTGACCCAGAACCGCAGCTACAATTACTCGTGGGAAAACATCGTAACCTACACCCGTCAGTTCGACAACCACAATTTCACCCTGACCGGAGTAACCACGTGGAACCACAACCAGTCCGAAAACTCCTACATTCAGCAGACCCACATCAAAGAGAATGTATACAAATGGAATAACCTGGACGG
Organism: Rikenellaceae bacterium; assembly: GCA_021203585.1. Lineage (GTDB taxonomy): Bacteria > Bacteroidota > Bacteroidia > Bacteroidales > Rikenellaceae > JAJQAW01. The sequence goes on along the minus strand of JAJQAW010000059.1, from coordinate 1,653 downwards.
TACGAGCACCAACACCACCGCTACCTCCAGTTATACCATGTCCAAAGGAATGGGGTATGTCGGCCGTTTGAACTACTCGTACGACGGTAAATACCTGGCCTCCTTCTCGATCCGTCACGACGGTTCCTCCCGATTGTACCACGAAAAACGGTGGGCCACCTTCCCGGCCGGTTCTGCGGGATGGCGGATTTCGGAGGAAAATTTCATGGCCCCAACCCGCCGGTGGCTCGATAACCTGAAGATTCGAGCCAGCTACGGGGTAACCGGTACGGCGGGAATCAATCCCTACAGTTCGGTACAGGAACTCGAATCGGGTACCTTGCTGGTAGGCGGTATGGCCCAGGACATCTGGAAGTTCTCCTAAAATGTAACCAATCCCGAACTGACCTGGGAAAAATCGAAAACCCTGGATATCGGTCTGGATGTTACGGTACTCAACGGGCGCATCGATCTGGTGGTGGACTGGTATAACACGAAAACGACCGGCGTGATCTGGAACCGGCCGCTGCCGGTGGTATTCGGATCTTACGCTTCCGGCACCCAGTACGTTTCGGCGATGAACCTGGCCGCTACTGAAAACCGAGGATGGGAAGTGGCCCTGAATACGGTGAACATCCGAAGCCGGGAGGTAAATTGGACCTCCACGCTGACTTATTCGACCAACAAGCAGAAAATTACGAAACTCTTCGGAGGAGATTCCGATTTCCTGGATACCGGCGACGGGTATGTATTCAAAGTCGGAGAAGCCGTGCGCTCCTATTACGGTTAGAAATTGGACGGTATCTGGCAATTGGACGAAGCTGCGGACGCAGCGGTGTTCAACGCCTCTCCGGGCGATATCAAAATCAATGTTCCGGGTATGGTCAAGGTAGGAACCGATGAATTCCAAAAATACGATGAACAGGGCGTCCTGAGAACTTATCTGGATAAAGACGGTGAACGGTATGATATTTCCAGTACGGACAACCAGATTCTGGGGCAAATTTCTCCCAAATGGCAATTGGGTTTCCAAAATACGGTAACCTACAAAGGCTTCGATCTGTCGGTATACGCCTTCATGCGGATGGGACAGATGATCGAATACGAAATGGTCGGTTCTTACGACCCCTCGGGAAAAGAAAACTTTCCGACCTATTTCGATTACTGGACCGTAGACAATCCCTCCAATAAGTATCCGGCCATCAATGCGGATAAATCCATCTCCGAGTATTCCGGTTATAATTCACTCAAATACGTGGACGGATCCTTCTTTAAGATCAAAAATATCACGTTGGGCTACACCCTTCCAGACGAGTTGACTAAAAAACTGCAAATCACCAAACTCCGGGTTTACGGAACCATCACCAATCCGCTTGTGGTGGCCCGAAGTTCATGGATCAAACAATACGACCCCGAAATGGCGGGAAGCCTGAACTATCCGTTGACCAAACAGCTGGTGTTCGGAGTCAACTTCTCTTTCTAACGGGTAAACATACTAACACAATCGTATCATGAAAAAAATAATGTATAAAGTTTTATTGGGGTTATGCCTGGTGGCCGTATTCACGGCCTGCAGCCTCGACGAATATAACCCCACCTCCGTTCCGGCGGATGACAATCGTGCGGAAGTTGATAACTGGCTGGGCTAGCAGGCCATGGGCTACCAGGCGCTGG
>JAJQAW010000138.1 GCA_021203585.1 Rikenellaceae bacterium | reverse complement strand
GTATTATTATTATGACAAGATTATTCAATAAGAATTATGTGTTGTCCCTAACACTTTCATTTATCGTGCTTCAACTGATAGGTTGTAAAAATGAAGCCCGTATAAATGAAGGAGAGGTGGACGAAGGGGAAGTGAGTTTACGTTTGGAGGTACGTCTCCCCGCGGACGCGGACAATGCGCTGACGCGGAGGATGACGGCCGAAGAGGAGGTCGTGGTCTCCACCACAGATGTTTACCATTTTGTAGACGTAAACGACGACGGTACCTATGTGGGAGTCAATTCGGCTCCCATACCGGGTACTTATACCGCCGGATCGGAAGATTTGATCCAGGTAACACTCCATACTTACCCCGGGAAGAAGTCCCGGTTGGTTTTTCTTTTGAACGCCCGTCAGACGGGAAATTACGGATACGCTATGTACGCCGAATTGGACCAATTTCTGGAAACGGTGATTCACGAACAACCGGACGAATGGAAATCGGCCCGCGGAGCGTGCGATCCACTGCCGATGTATGGAATTACGGGTGATGTGGAGATTAAAAAAGAGATCCCCAATAACCTGCTAACCGATAACGGCGATCCGTTTCCTTTAATTCGGATGCACGCCAAATTCAATATGTGCCTGTTCAGGGAATTTACCGCCAGCGGGAAATTCTATTTGGAATCGGTTTGCGTATTCAACCGCAAGACCCACGGATACCTCCCTTACCATGAATCGCTTTGGGATGCCGCTGCAGCCTCTGGTCCCTGTGCTACGGGACCCCATATTCCTGTTTCGTGCGGAAATGTTTACGAACCGCCGACTCCCTATTTTACCGTCTGTACGGACGCTGCTCGGACGGACTTCGGCATGATCGTCAACAAGCAGTATTGCCTGGAGGCGGATAACGCCAACGAGCCGGATCGGCTCGCTAAGACGGCGCTGGTAATCGGCGGAAAATACGAGGCGGACACGGATATTTCCTACTACCGGCTGGATATCAATGTGACCGACGGTAATATCCTGCGCAATCACCTGTACGATATCGAAATTCAATCCGTAGCGGGACGCGGCGAATCGACGGCCAAAGAGGCTTTCGAGGGGGTTTCCCAGTTGACAGCCCGCATCGTGGCCTGGAATCTGGCTGGACAGTACACCCTAATCGACGGACAATTCTGGTTCGAAATCGATTGCGACGAATATTATTTTTACCGCGAAGGCGGCCAAGTAGAGGTAACGGCGCAAACCAATTACAACGTCACCGACCGGGGCTATCCGGCAGGCTTGTATATCGATCCGACTGCCATTGTCTATACGCCCGAGAGTCAATCCGATTGGATAACTCTATCCGACGTAAGCGGTGCCGACGGTTCCTTGACCCGGCAGTTCCGGATCACCGCCGCGGCCCATACCGGCAATGCGGACCGCTCGGCCAGAATCAGTGTGACGGCCGGGAATCTGACCCAAGTGATTCTCATCACGCAGGGTACCGATTTGCCGTAAAACAATCACACATAAATAAGTTAATCATGTCAGTGAGCATCCTTATGTGTCACCTAATGGACTATTCGTATGAAACCACATATTTTCAAAAATTTATTCCGAACGCTTTGCGGGATCCTACTGGTACAACTGGGTTGTACTCGGGAAGCCCGGGAGGTCGTTACCCCTGCGCCCACGGCCGGCGAAGAGGTAACCATCACGGTCAACATACCGGGGAATCAAACCCCGGCCACCCGTTCGATGGCCGAATGGGGAGGAGAGGCGGCGGTCGAACGGGTGGACATCCTGATTTTCGAAGCGGGAGCCACGTCCGGTGACCCGGAAGTATTGGCCGAACACGTGGTCGGTAAGAACATCACTCAAAGTTCGGCCTCCTCCGACCGATATCAAGTACAGTTCCAGGCGGAACTGACTGAAAATCCCCAGGCCCAAACCATTGTGATCCTGGCCAATGTTCCGCAAGCCACGGTTCAAGCAGCCGCGGCGGCGGGCGCCGAGAAACAAATCGTTCTTTCCGAACTGCAATATGCCTCTTCCAACACCACGGGCTCTGCCGAGGGGTGGAAATGGAAAAGCAACGAGGCAGGGAGCAACAATCCGGTTGCCGGAACGGATTATGATTTGATTCCCATGTACGGCGAGCAGGCGCTCGGTTCGGGAATTACCAGCGGTATGAAGATCCAGGATATCGACTTGGTGCGGATGCTGGCCCGCATCGATCTGGTCAACTCGGCTGCCGGTGACTTCACGTTGTCGGAAATTTACCTGGTCAATTACAATACGGCCGGGTATATCGCTCCGGCGTGGAATACGGCCAACGGAGTGTTGCTCCCCGCTTTGCCGAAGGAACCGATGATTCCTGCCGGCGCGAACGCACAGCTGGGAGCGGCCAATGCATTGAAGTATTCCTATGCGGACAACGGAGGAGAGGGGTTGGCAGGAGTGATTTATACCTATGAAGCGGTCCGCGCTTCCGGCGCGGAGAGTAGTTCGAGTCGGATTCAGGCGCCCTGTCTGATCCTCAGAGGGACTTATGCGGCAGACGGACGGGAGTATTACTACCGGATCGACTTCACCGACAGCGTGGACGCCAACGGCAAGCAGCCCGGTGATGCCGGTTTCGATCCGTCGTCCATCGATTATTATCCGCTCTACCGGAATCACCGTTACCTATTCGACATCACCACTGTCGAAGGCATCGGATACAGCAGCTTCGAGCAGGCGCTCCAGTCGATGGGTGTCATGAACAATCTGCAGGTCACGCTGCACGTGATCGACGAGGCAGGGATTCAGAGTGTGATCTGGAACGGACAGCACTACCTGGGGGTCGGTTCGCTGACGGGCTTAGACCCGGCCGGCGGAACTTTCCCGGTGAAGGTGATTACCAATTATTACGACGGCTGGGAAATCGATACCGATCAGGGAATGAACGGGATCGTGTACGAAGGCGCTCAAACAGGATGGCTTTCCGCTTTGACTTCGGCGTCGGAAACGCTGACCGTTACGGTGGAGGCCAATCCGGACGAAGAGAACAGCCGAAGCGCGTGGATTTACGTCAAAGCCGCCCGTCTTCGTCATAAAATCCAGGTGGAACAGTTGTCCAATACCTCGACCGTTCCCATCGGAGGGGAAGCTAACTGCTACATTCTCGAACCGGGCCAAGAGTTGCTCATTCCAGTCGCCCGGGCCAATGAAGGATGGCCGGGAAGTATTGCCGACGGGGATATGATCGTCGGAGAATTGCTTTGGACGGATAACAGCAAAGGATTGGATGCCAGTTCCAATATTGAAACCGTGTACAGCGAAGGAACCGGGCCGGAAGGTTTTATTTATGTAAAAACCGGCACGGCGGAAGGCAATGCCGTGGTTTGCGTCAAAGTGAACGGAGAAATTCAATGGAGTTGGCACATTTGGGTTACGCAGGAGGCCTCCGTCATCCAGGCCGGGCATTCGGGAAATACCGAATGGATGGACCGCAATCTGGGTGCATTTTCCAATCAGTTCAGCGCCTGGGACGATCCTTCGGTCTATGGAACCTTTTACCAGAGGGGAAGAAAAGACCCTTTTCCTCCGAATGACTTGTATAATCGTTACGACGCTTCCGGAAATCAGATCGCCTGGGTCGAAGTGCCTTCGGTTTATACGGTCGAAAATACCATCCGTTTACCCATGGAATGGACCAACAATAGTTACGGTACCTATTACGGTTCCAACGGGGATAAATCCTGGAACGATTCCGGTAAAACGGTTTGGGACCCTTGTCCGGCCGGATGGAAGGTCCCCCCGGCATCGATGTATTCCGGGGTCACGGTCGCCAATTTCC
>JAJQAW010000297.1 GCA_021203585.1 Rikenellaceae bacterium | reverse complement strand
CTTTTAAATAACGATACACTTTCGAAAATTTTTATTTCTTTTTTTAACAATTTTTAATTTAACGCAGGTAATAATTAACGCAAAAACAGGTTCTTACATTGTGAAAACTGAATTTTAATTTTTTAATTGGCCAGGGAAAAGTCACGGGCATCCCGTCCACCGGAAATTCCCGGCCGTTAGCTTCCGGTAGCATAGTGCGAAAGGATGTTCCGTCCGGCTTTAACGGCCGCAGTCCTGTCGCTAAAACGGTTAAGGTATTCTTTTGTATTTTGAATCGACGGGATTTCCCGTTATCTTTGGTGCTGTATTTGACACCACAACGGTTATGAGATTATACACAAAGGACTTAATAAAACGTTATAAAACCCGGACAGTGGTAAACCATGTCTCCATTGAGGTGGAGCAGGGTGAAATCGTGGGTTTGCTCGGCCCTAACGGGGCTGGGAAAACGACCTCTTTTTACATGATCGTGGGATTGATTAAACCCAACGGGGGACGTATCTATCTGGAGCAGGAGAATGGGGAAACCCTCGATCTGACCGACGAACCGGTCTATAAACGGGCTCAAATGGGGGTCGGTTACCTGGCTCAGGAAGCTTCGGTATTCCGTAAACTGACGGTGGAGGAAAATATACGATCTGTCCTGCAAATGACCGATTTAAGTAAAGAGTATCAGAAAGAACGGGTAGAGCAGCTGATCGACGAATTCCGACTGCACAAGGTGCGGAAAAGTTTCGGAATACAGCTTTCCGGAGGAGAAAGGCGCCGCACGGAGATCGCCCGGGCCGTAGCCATCAATCCGAGTTTTATTTTGCTCGACGAACCGTTCGCCGGGGTGGATCCGATTGCGGTCGAAGACATTCAAAGCATCGTGCGTACCCTGAAAGATAAAAATATCGGGGTAATTATCACCGACCACAATGTGCACGAAACACTCGATATTACCGATCGTACCTATCTGCTGTTCGAGGGGAAAATTTTGAAATCCGGAACGGCGGAAGATTTGGCCAACGACGAGGAGGTACGTCGGGTATACCTGGGACAGGATTTCAAATTGATGCGTTAAATCCGATGAAAAAAACAGTCACTGCCGCCAAGGTTCAGGGAGAATTACATGCCCCGACTTCCAAAAGTTTTGCTCAGCGGGCGATAGCTGCGTCCCTGTTGGCCCGAGGAACCTCCGAATTGCACCGGTTGGATTTGTGCGACGACACGGCTGCCGCCCTGGAGGTGGCCCGGCATTTGGGGGCCAAGGTTTATTTCAACGACCGTTATTATGTGATCGACGGCGGACTGAATCCCCATTCCCATACGCTGGACATCGGCGAAGCCGGCTTAGCCGCGCGTCTTTTTACACCGATCGCAGCCATGTGTGATCACCCGATCACCCTGACCGGCCACGGTTCCATTCTAAGCCGGCCGATCGGCGCTATGGAAAGCCCGTTGCTCGGACTGGGAGCGACTTTCCGGTCCCACAATGGGTTCCTTCCTCTGGAGGTTCACGGACCTTTGCGGGGAGGAGAGGTGACGGTCGACGGAGGACAGGGCTCGCAATTTTTGACCGGACTATTGACCGCTCTTCCGCTGGCTCGAAACAACAGTACGATTCACGTCTCCAACCTGACCAGCAAACCTTATATCGATATGACCATTCAGGTTTTAAAAGCCTTCGGTGTGGAAGTCTCGCATGAAAATTACGAGCTGTTCTACCTGCGCGAAGGACAGGAATATTCACCGGCGGTTTATCGGGTGGAAGGAGATTGGAGCGGAGCTTCCTGTTTGTTGGTCGCAGGTGCGGTCGCCGGAGAGGTAACCGTGCGAAACCTGAATCCCAACTCCTTGCAGGCGGATCAAGCTTTGGTATTCGCTCTGGAGCGTGCCGGGGCAATGATCGAATCCGACGGAGATACCTACCATGTTCGGAAAAAACATCTCCAGGCCTTTGAGTTCGATGCCACGGATTGTCCGGATTTATTCCCGGCCTTGGTTGCATTGGCGGCCAACTGCGAAGGAAAAACCCTGTTGAAAGGAACCAAACGGCTGACTCACAAAGAGAGCGATCGAGCACGTACGCTTTCTGAGGTGTTCCAATCCCTCGGAATCTTCGTCGATCTCTCGCAGGAGAATACCATGATTGTGGAAGGAGGACCGATCCACGGAGGAGAGGTGAGTAGCCATAACGATCATCGGATCGCCATGGCCGCAGCGGTAGCCGGTTTAACGGCTTCCGGACCGGTTATTGTGGATCAAGCTGGCGCTGTTTCCAAATCCTATCCCCACTTCTGGGAAGATTTTGCTAAAATCACCGGCTGATTCACTCCAACTGTAAACCGCAGACTCAGGGGGGACTCTCTTGGTCTGGTTAATGCTGTATCCGTATGATAACTTTTCTGATCTGCTTGATGCTTCTGATCGCCTCCTATTTTACCTACGGTAAATATGTAGAGCGGATGTTCGGCGCCAAAAAAGAGCATGAAGTGCCTTCGAAAACCCACTTCGACGGAGTGGATTATATTCCCATGCCGATGTGGAAAACTTTCCTGATCCAGTTTCTCAACATTGCCGGGCTCGGTCCGATTTTCGGCGCGGTGTTGGGAGCCACGTTCGGTCCGGTGGTATTCCTGTGGATTACACTGGGCGGTATTTTCATCGGGGCCGTACAGGACTACGCTTCGGGAATGATGTCCATTGCACATAAAGGACTGAGTTTTCCAGAAATTGTGGGTATTTACCTCGGTAAAAACTTTAAGCAGTTTATGCGGGTTTTCACGGTTTTTTTGATGGTATTGGTCGGAGCGGTATTTATGGTGGGACCGGCCGGTTTAATTGCCGGGTTTACCCAAACGGATTTCAAGCTGTGGATCGGGATCATCATTGTGTATTATATCGTGGCTACGTTGCTTCCCATCGATAAAATTATCGGAAGGGTATATCCGGTTTTCGGATTTGCCCTGTTGTTCATGGCCCTGGCCCTGCTCGGAGTATTGATTTTCGGTCATTATGTCATTCCCGAACTGAGCTCCGAAACCTTTCGGAATATGAAAATCGATGCCGCGGAATTTCCCCTCTTTCCCGTCCTGTTCATCACCGTCGCCTGCGGTGCCGTATCCGGATTTCATGCCACTCAATCTCCGTTGATGGCGCGCTGTGTTACTTCCGAGATGCAGGGACGTCCTGTTTTTTTCGGCGCCATGATTGTCGAAAGTATCGTGGCGCTGATCTGGGCCGCCATTGCGATGGCCTTTTTTAACGGGGTGGAAGGGTTGAACTTGGCTCTGAGAGAACATTCGAACAACGCGGCCTGGGGCGTGAGCCTGATTGCCAACACTACCCTGGGACAGCTGGGCGCCATTCTTGCTCTTCTGGGAGTTGTTTTCGCACCGATTACCAGTGGCGATACGGCTTTTCGAAGCGCTCGGTTGATTGTCGCCGATTTTATGGGTATGGAACAAAAGAGCCTGCGTAAACGCCTCTATATCTGCATTCCGCTTTTCATCGCCGGTTTCGGCATCACATTAATAAATTTCGATGTAATTTGGCGCTATTTTGCCTGGGCCAATCAGACGCTGGCCGCAATCTCTTTATGGGCAGTTACGATGTATCTGGTTTCCAAAAGGAAAAATTTTTACCTTAGTTTTTTCCCGGCCATATTGATGACTCTGATCGTATGCACCTATTTATTTACCGGTAAAGAGATGTTCGCCCTTTCTTACAACGCTGGTTTGTGGCTGGGAGGAGCTATCACGGCAGCCGTCACCACCCTGATGATCCTGTTAATCCATAAATACAGAAAATATGATCCGGCCGCATTTTGAACCGCAACCGGACAATACGATGAAG
>JAJQAW010000337.1 GCA_021203585.1 Rikenellaceae bacterium | reverse complement strand
CGGATATTATACTGAGGGCAACGATTAAATCCGCTTCGGTTTCATGGCAGAAATCATACGTCGCCTGGGCCTTGAGCAGGTCCACATCGATCGCAGCAACCCGTTTACCGCCCATTAATTTTCCCACCAGGTATTCATTTCCGGTTAATCCCATCGGAATATTTTGGCGGGAATGGCCGGTAAAAGTCGCCCGCTGGAACGTTTGACCGTCGTCGTTTTGGGAAAGTACCTTTACGGTGGCCACCAACGGAGCCACGAGCGTTTCGTGTCCCGCTTCCAGACTGATCGATTCCGTGTACTCGAAAGTCTCCTGTACTCCTGTTAATTTCGTGGTCGTGATGGTTTTAGATGAACCGCGCTGAGCCAGAGCCCCATGCATGCCGGCCAACAGGAAAACACCTGTCAGCAAGAAACCCATGATCAAAAAAAATTTTCGCGATCTTCCGTGCTTCGGAGCTCAGACAGAGCGGTCGAACATCATAAGCAATGAAAAAATAGATTCCGTTCCAACGAATCGTTTCCACGCCTAGACAGGGGAATCATCCGGATTCAGGCTTTGTGGAATTTCTTATTCGAAAAACTGCTCGTCGAAATTCACGAAACAGACCTCTTTCGCCGCCCGGGTAATCGCCGTATAAAGCCAGCGCAGGCGATCGAGCGTCATTTCTTCCTCTCCGAACAACACCCGGTCGATAAAAACACAATCCCACTGTCCTCCCTGCGCTTTGTGGCAGGTGACGGCATAGGCAAATTTCACCTGCATGGCGTTGAAATAGGAATCTTCCCGGATGGCTTTGTACCGTTTGGATTTGACCGAAATGTCCGCGTAATCCTCCGATACGGCCCACCACAACGCTGAACTTTGCTCCGCGGTCAGGCACGGAGCCTGGCTTTGCAACGTATCGAGCAAAATCCGACATTCCATTTCCAAGCCGCCGTAATCGGGAAAAGACAGCACTACATCTGCAAAACGGAAGCCGAACTGCTCATCGTAGCGGCGTATGCGTTCTAAGCAGGCTATGTCTCCGTTGGCAATAAAATCCAGATCGATCTCCTTGTTTTTTTCCGTAAAATGGTAATTGTTTTTAACGATCATCAACATATCCCCGACCGATACTTCCTCTTCCCGAAACAGGATATGCCGGCGAATTCCCTCATTGAACTGGTTCGCGCGTTTGTTGGAACGGGTGATGACCATCACGTTTTCCATCCCGTAGCGATCGTAGGCCCGTGCGATTTCCTCCAGAAATTCTCCCCCGTGAAGCGATTGGACATCGGGGAAATCCGTCCGGAACAGGGGAATGTCGATGATGTGTTCTTCGATCATGCAGCGCACCAGGGTCGCATTGAACAAGATACCGGACTTTTCCCCCTGCCGCATGACCTCGTCCAGGGTATATAACTGCGGAGTACCGTACACGGACATTTCCTGCGGGTCCAAAGCCGGACTGAAATCCAACCCCACCGGAGACAGCTGCGCGCTGTCTCCTACAATGATCAATTTACAATGGTTCCCGCTGCGCACGTAGCTGACCAGATCGTCCAACAACCGTCCCGTACCGAACAGTGAAGAATCTCCCCCGTAATTGGAAAGCATCGAGACTTCGTCTACAATATAGACCGCATCGCGGTCCGAATTAAAATTCAGGTCGAAATGCATGCGGTCGGAGGCGAGGCTTTTTTGGCGGTATATTTTTTTATGGATCGTAAAAGCGGGGGCGCCCGAGGCTACGGCCAGGACCTTGGCTGCGCGTCCGGTGGGCGCCATCAGGATCGTTTTCACCCGGAATTGCCGAAGGGTTTTCACCAGCGCCGAAAGAACCGAAGTTTTTCCCGTTCCGGCGTATCCATTGATCATAAAGATCGTTTGCGGATCTCCCTGAGAAATGAATTCGGACAGTTGCTCGATAATTTTTTTTTGCCCATGTGTTGGTTCAAACGCAAAAATCCTATAAATTTGAGACGAAATATGCGCACTTAGCATACCAAACGGCTTTTAACGGGATTCCTGTAGGAACTCCTAATATTTTTGTTTATATTTGTTAGTTCGTTTATTCAAACCAACCGGGATACAAACTTAATCTAAAAATAGCAATGAAAAAACTCATCCAATTCGTTCTTTTGCTCGCGATACTTGGTTTGGCTTATTTGCTTTACCGTCAATTCGCTAAGCCGATGGAATTCGACCAAATACGCAAACAACGGGAATCGGAAGTGGTAAGCCGCCTCAAGGATATCCGTGCAGCACAACGGGCGTACCGGCAGGTTTATCAGAAATTTACGCCGAGCATGGACAGCCTGATCTTATTCGTGCAAAACGATTCGTTAACCTATGAACGCCAGATCGGTTCTTTGGATGACTCGCTTGCTTTGACACAGGGACGGGTGGCGCGGATTCAGTTCAAAATGGCCGTGCGCGACACCATTTTCTCCGGTAGAAATCTGACCAACACCGAAATCGAACAGTTCCGAATCATTCCTTATTCAGACAACGTTCCCTTCATCATGGATGCGGGAACCCTGGAAACCATGTCCGGGGTAGTGGTACAGGTATTCGAAGCCAAAGCCCCGTATAAAGACTTTTTGGAAATCGAAGGCTTCCACCAGAACTTGGTCAATCTGATCGACGAGCGCAAGGGATTAAACCGATACCCCGGATTGAAAGTCGGTTCGATGACCGAAGCGACCAACGAAGCCGGCAACTGGGAATAATATGAAGCAGAATCCGGTCAGTGACACCGCTCACAGGCTGGCTGTACCTCCCGGTAAGGAAATATTGTCCATCCAGCTCCGGCCGGATGGACTTTCTTATGCCTGGACCGAACAGGGGGTAATCCAGTCCGCCGCTCTTACCATACCGAAGGGCTACAGCGTTTCCGGTATGGACGATGCTTTCTCCCGACCTCGATGGCCGCAGCGATTATTTTCTTCGGTTCAGGTTTGCGTGCCTTCCCCGGGCGCTCTTTTAATTCCGGAAGAGTGGAATCGACCGGAACAATATGACCGATTGCTCGCTGGGGCAGGGTGCCCCGTACCTCCCGGTTCTCAGGTGATGACCGCAAGCTGTCCGGACCACCGGGCCGTTCTTTTCTCCGTTTGCAGACCTGCCGTGGAATCCCTTCGGAAAAGATACGGGCAACTTATCCGCTTTTACCATCCGCTTGCGGTCAACCTTCGGCAGCCGAAAGAACAATCCACTCTATTATACATCGATCGGGCCGGCGGTACGCTAACCGTTTCCTTAAGCCGCGGGAATGAATTGTGTTATGCGGATGTTTTCCCGGCCGAAAAGGACACGGAAGCGGTGCTGATAGCCAACCGAATCCTCGAAACGCGGGAAATCGGCGCGTGCCGAATTGTGGTCTCAGGGGATGGTTGTACGGAAATGGCCGCTGGCCTACGGCGGTATTATCCCGAAGTGATTTTGCATCCGGAAAATGAGAACAGAAATTTATTTTTTCCCTGGACATGCGTATAATCAGCGGTAAATTCAAAGGTAGGATCATCCATCCTCCCAAAAATCTACGGGCACGGCCTACCACGGATTTTGCTAAGGAGAATCTTTTCAACGTGCTCGGCAACCGGATCGATTTCGAAGGCCTCGAAGTACTGGACCTATTTGCCGGAACCGGTTCGATCAGCTACGAATTCGTTTCCCGGGGTGCGGCCAGTGTGACGGCAATGGAAATCAATGCCATCCATGTCAACTACATCAAATCCACCGCCCGGTCTTTTGGGATGGATAACCTGTACGCGGCACGCGCCAACGCCTTCCTTTACATCAAAGGGGTGAAAAAACAATTCGATCTGGTTTTTGCCGACGCCCCTTACGACCTTCCGGGT
>JAJQAW010000120.1 GCA_021203585.1 Rikenellaceae bacterium | reverse complement strand
CAATTGGTGCGTAAAGGGCGGGTTAAGCCGGGCGACAACAGCAAAGCGCCGGCTCTGGACGCTTGTCCGCACCGCCGCGGGGTATGCGTACGTGTGTACACGACCACCCCGAAAAAGCCGAACTCGGCTATGCGAAAAGTGGCAAGGGTGCGCTTGACCAACGGGAAAGAGGTGAACGCCTACATCCCGGGAGAAGGACACAACTTGCAGGAACTCTCTATCGTACTCGTACGCGGCGGTCGTGTAAAAGATCTTCCGGGGGTACGCTACCACCTGGTGCGCGGCGCGCTCGACGCTGCCGGCGTAGACGGTCGCAACCAACGCCGTTCCAAATACGGCACCAAACGGCCCAAAGCCGCCAAAAAGTAAGGGGTGAACCTAGGAGCCGGAAATGAGGGAAGAACTGTGAAGGGATACCTTAATATATGGCGAAAAAACCTTATTGTCACACCCAAAGTAAACAACACATTTAGAGCTTAACAAACAAAATGAGAAAAGCCAAGCCTAAAAAGCGAATTCTACTTCCAGATCCCAAGTACGGAGATGTACTTGTAACAAGGTTTGTAAACAGCCTTATGCTGGACGGTAAGAAGAGTATTGCCTACTACATCTTTTTCTATGCGTTGTATATTGTAGGTGAGAAGATGAAGGATGCGGAAAAGGCGCCTCTTGAAATCTGGAAAAAAGCGATCGAAAACATCACCCCGCAGGTCGAAGTGAAATCACGCCGCGTGGGAGGTGCTACGTTCCAGGTTCCGATCGAGGTAAGACCCGCCCGTAAAGTTGCACTGAGTATGAAGAATATGGTGATCTTCTCTCGCAAACGTGCCGGACGGTCTATGGCCGAAAAGTTAGCTGCCGAAATCATGGCCGCATACAACGAAGAGGGAGCAGCATTCAAACGGAAAGAAGAGATGCACCGTATGGCCGAGGCCAACAAAGCATTCGCGCATTTCAGATTTTAATTGAGAGGGAGAAAAGAGAGACAATGGCAAGAGATCTGAAATTGACCCGTAATATCGGTATCATGGCACACATCGATGCCGGTAAAACGACCACTACCGAACGGATCCTGTTTTATACGGGAAAGACTCACAAAATCGGTGAGACGCACGAAGGTAGCGCGCAGATGGACTGGATGGCGCAGGAGCAGGAACGTGGTATCACGATTACCTCCGCCGCGACCACCGCGTTCTGGAACTACAATAACGACACGTACCAGATCAACATCATCGACACCCCCGGACACGTTGACTTTACCGTCGAGGTAGAGCGCTCGTTGCGTGTACTGGACGGCGCGGTGGCTACGTTCTGTGCCGTGGGTGGTGTGGAGCCGCAGTCCGAAACCGTTTGGCGCCAGGCCGACAAGTACAACGTTCCGCGGATCGGTTACGTCAACAAGATGGACCGTACCGGAGCCGACTTCCTCGCCGTATGTGCCCAAATCAAAGAACGTCTCGGCGCGACCGCCCTCCCGGTGGTGCTGCCGATCGGACAGGAAGACAAATTCGAAGGTTTGGTTGACCTCATACACAACCGTGCAATCAAGTATTTCGACGACAAAACCGTACGCGACAACTTCACTTACGAAGAGATTCCGGCCGATATGGCTGCCGAAGTGGAAGAGTGGCGCAACAAACTGATCGAAGAAGTGGCCTCTGTCGACGAAGCGTTGATGGAAAAATTCTTCGAAGACGCATCCTCGATCACCCCCGAAGAGTTGATGGCCGCCATTCGCAAGGCCACCAACCAGATGGTGATTATCCCGATGCTGTGCGGTTCGTCGTTCAAAAATAAAGGCGTTCAGCTGCTGCTGGACTACGTGGTGGCGTTCCTGCCCTCGCCGGTGGATATCGAAGCGATCATCGGAACCGATCCGCGTACCGACGAGCAGGTGATCCGTCACCCGAACGTAGACGATCCGTTCGCCGCCCTGGCGTTCAAGATCGCTACCGACCCGTTCGTGGGCCGTCTGGCTTACGTGCGCGCTTACTCCGGTAAGCTGGACGCGGGGTCGTACGTACTGAACAGCCGTTCGGGCAAGAAAGAGCGCATTAGCCGCCTCTACCAGATGCACGCCAACAAACAGAACCCGGTCGAGGTACTGGAAGCGGGCGATATCTGTGGTGTGGTAGGGTTCAAAGATGTGCGCACCGGCGATACGCTGTGTGCTGAAAACGCGCCGATCGTACTCGAAGCCATGACCTTTCCGGAAACGGTAATCGGTCTGGCCGTCGAGCCGAAAACCCAGAAAGACCTCGACAAACTGGGCATCGCCCTGGCCAAACTGGCTGAAGAGGATCCGACCTTTACCGTGAAAACCGACGAAAACTCGGGACAGACAGTGATCAGCGGGATGGGTGAGCTTCACCTGGACATCATCGTGGACCGTCTGCGTCGGGAATTCGGCGTGGAGATTAACCAGGGTGCTCCGCAGGTGAACTACAAAGAAGCCCTGACCAAAACGGTTCAGCACCGCGAAGTGTTCAAGAAACAGACCGGGGGTCGCGGTAAATTCGCCGACATCATTTTCGAACTCGGACCGGCGGACGAAGACTTCACGCAAGGCGGTCTGCAGTTCGTGGACGTAGTGAAAGGCGGTAATATCCCGAAAGAATACATTCCGGCCGTACAGAAAGGTTTCGCGAATGCTATGGCGAACGGTGCCCTGGCGGGTTACACGATCGACAGCATGAAAGTAACCCTGATCGACGGTTCTTTCCACCCGGTGGACTCGGATCAGCTGTCGTTTGAGATCGCTGCCCGCAACGGATTCCGCCAGGCGGCTCCCAAAGCCGGTTCAGTGATCATGGAACCGATCATGTCGGTCGAAGTGGTGACTCCGGAAGAGAGCATGGGAGATATCATCGGTGACCTAAACAAACGCCGCGGACAGGTGAACGGGATGGAATCGAAAGGCAACGCGCGCGTGGTGAAAGCCAAAGTGCCCCTTTCAGAGATGTTCGGTTATGTAACCGTACTGCGTACCATTTCTTCGGGCCGCGCGACTTCTTCGATGGAATTCAGCCACTTCGAGAAAGTGTCGGACAATATCGCCAAAGAGATCATCGAGAAATCAGGCCACAAAAACAAGCTCGACGAATAAAGGGGCCGGGCTGGGGTGAGGGATGGGTTTTCCTCAGTGCTCCGGCAGGTTTCGACAGAATTAAAAACAACGACGTTTTTTCGCGCATGGTTCCCGCTAATCCGAACCCGCTGCGCATAACAAAAAAACCATGAGTCAAAAAATAAGAATCAAACTCAAATCGTTCGACCACTCGCTGGTCGACAAGTCGGCAGAAAAGATCGTGAAGACGGTCAAGAGCACAGGCGCGGTAGTAAGCGGCCCGATTCCGCTTCCGACAAACAAGAAGATCTTCACCGTGAACCGCTCTACGTTCGTGAACAAGAAATCACGCGAGCAGTTCCAACTCTCCACTTTCAAGCGCATCCTGGACATCTACAGCTCGACGCCGAAGACCATCGATGCACTGATGAAACTGGAACTCCCGAGCGGGGTGGAAGTGGAGATCAAAGTCTGAGGTTATTAACCAAAGGGCCGGATCGAGGGAGGGCTGATAAGGCCGGACCGGGATCGCGGCGCTTTGTGTGAAAACACGCTCAGGAAAATTCCAAGCACGGAAATTTCAACAAATACCGGAGTGGAATAAAGGGGCCGAGGGAGGACGAAGCGAGCGGGAGCGATCCAGTGAACGGAATCCGAACGAGGGGCAGAACGAAGGGACTTGTGAATAAGGCTTGCCTTTAAGTAATAAGGAACAGAGTGAAGCACAGGACGCAAGGCTACGTGGCCAGACCGTCCGCCCGGAAGGAGACTCCAACCG
>JAJQAW010000342.1 GCA_021203585.1 Rikenellaceae bacterium | reverse complement strand
CTTAGTAAAACGGCTGAAATGGCCACGTTCGACAAAGTCGATCTGGCGCATCTGCTGGAAGAAGCTTCCGAAAGTCCGGTCGGACACGATAACGAGAATGAGATAAAGATTTTCCAGAATGCCATGGAATTTCATGATCTGGAGGTAAGGGATTGCATGATTCCGCGGGTGGACATGAATGCCATCGAAGTGGATAGTCCTTACCAAGAGCTGAAGAAATTGATCCTGGAAACTCGTTATTCCCGAATTCCGGTTTATCAGGGAACCATCGATAATGTGATCGGTTACGTCACCGGAAAAAGCATGTTGCGCCATCCGCAGTCCATTCGGGAAGTATTGCTGCCGGTATTGTATGTGACCGAAAGCATGGAAGTCCAGAAAGTGCTATCGAAATTTATCCGGGAGAAATCATCACTGGCCATCGTGATCGATGAATTCGGGGGCACGGCGGGCATGGTTACCCTGGAGGATATGCTCGAAGAGATATTCGGAGAAATCGAAGATGAACACGATTCGAACGAACGGATCGAGAAAGTGATCAGTCCTTCGGAGTATGTCTTCTCCGCCCGGCTGGAGGTGGATTATCTGAATGAAAAGTATGGCCTGGAGATTCCCGAATCGGATGAATACGATACCTTGGCCGGATATCTCATTTTTAATCACAACGGATTGCCCAAACAAGCCGACGTGCTGTCGTTCGACGGGATGAGCCTCCGGGTGCTGCGGGTCAACGGCTCGAAGCTGGAGCTGGTGCGCCTCAAAATGATCCAAAAAGGAGCCAAGGATTAAAATTTCGGTACAGAAGGTCTTGAAATAGCGAACATTTTTGTATCTTCGAACCCTGAATTTTGAGAGAACTTAAAAAAATAATAGAAACTAAACATGGCAACACTGAACACACTGCGCACCAAAGGGGGCTGGATCGTAACGGCAGTTATCGGTCTGGCTTTGCTGGCCTTTTTGCTGGGCGACCTGGCGAGCGGAAACTCTGTTTTCGGAATAAAAGAGAAAGTCGGTAAAATCGACGGAACCAGCATGACCTATCTGGAATACGCTCAAAAGGTGGAATCGATTACGGATATCAATAAAATTCTCT
Source organism: Rikenellaceae bacterium (assembly GCA_021203585.1). GTDB lineage: Bacteria > Bacteroidota > Bacteroidia > Bacteroidales > Rikenellaceae > JAJQAW01. The sequence goes on along the minus strand of JAJQAW010000342.1, from coordinate 2,762 downwards.
CGGGAAACGAGTCGATGACCGCCGAACAACAGGACCAACTGCGTAATTACGCTTGGGAAACGTTGATCAACGAAATAGCGATCTTTCCGGGGTTGCAGGAGTTGGGAATTCAGGTAACCGACGATGAAATGTTAGACCGCATCTACGGCAATAACATTTCACAAGTGTTGTACAATTTCGGATTCTTTAACGACGGGCAGGGAGGGATCGATAAAGCGGCGCTCCAAAGTTTTGTCAGCAACCTGGATGCCGATCCCACGGGCAATGCGCATCGGATCTGGCAATACATCAAGGAGCAGGTCTATCAGGATGCTTTGATGTCGAAATACTATACGTTGGTGGGTAAAATGCCCTATGTGACCGATGCCGAAGCTTCTACGGGTGCCGACCGGGCCAGTGTGGCCTACAACGCCCGTTATGTGGTGCAGCCTTATTCGGCTATTGCGGATTCAACGGTGACGGTATCCGCTTCGGAAGTACGTAAATACTACGATGCCCACAAAGAAGCTTTCAAACAAGTGGCTACCCGTAGCATCGAATATGTTAAATTCGACGTTTTGCCTTCTGTGGAAGATTACGCGGAGGCTCGTTCTTTTGTGGATCAACTGACCCGCGAGTTTGCCGTAGCTGAAAATCTTCCGCAATATGTTTCGCTCAATTCTCACGAAGGGTTCAATTCCGGCTATTTCACCCGGGATCAGCTTCCGGCAGCGCTGGCGGAATATGCATTCAACCCCAACCGGGAAGAGGTATACGGTCCGGTTATGGAGGGCGATACGTACACGATAACCCGTGTCAACGATCTTCGTTCTTTTTCCGATACCCTGGGAATGCGTCAGATGGCTTTCATGCCGGGAACGGAAGCCCTGGCGGATAGTGTGCTGAACGAATTGAAAAAGGGCGGCGACTTTATGACTTTGGCTGCGGAATTTTCTGTCATTCCGGTCGATCAAGTGGATATGGGCCGCCTCCCGACCCAATTCTTACCGATGGAAATCGGCGAAGTGATTTACAGCAGTCGCGAGCCTTACATCAAGTACGAGGCTCCGGGAGGAATTTTCCTGTTCGATGTCTATTACCGCGGCCCGGAAAGTCCGAAGGTGCAATTGGCCGAAGTGGTATACCATGTGGAGCCGAGCGTTACCACCCAACAAGCGGCTTACGCCAAAGCCAGCGGATTCTATACCGCTACCAATGGGCAACACGCCAATTTCGACCGGATTGCCGCGGACAGTGTATACACCAAACGTACGGCCACGGTACAAGCCGGACAGACCCGTCTGAGCGGCCTGGAAAGCGGTCGTGAGGTCATCCGTTGGGCTTTCAACAGCAAGCCGGGAACCATCTCCAACATTATGGAAATGGACAATAGCTACGTGATCGCCGTTTTAACCGAAGCCACCGAGCACGGCTACGCTCCCGTGGAATCGGTCTCATCGCAAATAGCCAACGAACTGCGGATCGATAAAAAAGCGGAGATGCTGGCCGCTCAAATGCAGGGAGCAGCCTCTCTGGAGGCACTGGCTCAAACCCTCGGCGCGGAGGTTCAGGATGTGGAAGATGTCACCTACACCACTTTTTACCTGACCACTGCCGGATTCGAACCGGCTTTGATCGGCGCCATCTGCGGGGGTATGCCGGAAGGACAACCGTCGCGGCCGGTTAAAGGAATGAATGGGGTTTACGTAGCTGAAATTACCTCTAAAACCCCCATCGAGGCAACCAATATGGAGATGGAGCGCGTGCGTTTGGAAGCCCAGGATGAAACCAGCCTGGCCCAACGTGCGGCATCCGCCCTGTTGCAGAAAACCAATGTGGTGGACGAGCGTTCGAAATATTTTTAAAATAAACGAAATTACAAAAGAGACGGTCCATACGGGGCCGTCTCTTTTGTTTGTACGTTATTTTTATTTTAGTTCATCGGAACTGCGATTAATTTGGATAAATATTTTTGGGCGTTTTTTATATTTCCACGAAATATAATGTTACCGGATGGTGCGAAAATAATTACAGTTGGAAATGAGTAAATTCCCATTTCCATAAAATCGGGGTCTTCTATATCGATAGAAAGCGTAGGAAAGGTGAAACCTGCCTTTTCAAGAAGCGAAAAACCCGTTTCTACCGTTTCGCCCAGTCGGTTGGTCATTCGACAAAAAATGGAATAAATCTCGACGTCCGGATTTTCTTTATATTTCTCGTAGGTTTTTTGAACTTCGGGAAACTGCATAAAACAACTGGCACAGGAAGAATACCAGAAATCAAGAACTACGAATTTTCCTGCAAATTGGTCTGATTCGATTATTTTATGTTCCCGATCTTCGAATTTCATCGGCGCCTTCACTGTTTGTTTTGTGATGCCGGTAAAAGTTCCAAAGGATAATTTGTGGAACCAAAGGTCATAACCCCTGTAGGGAAACCATCCAAATGAACCGAGAAGAATGGTTAGGATGGAAAATTTAGTTATTTGTGATTTAGCTTTATAATAGCACAATCCCAACAATACGGCAATTATTTTAGACATCATATCAGGAAAATTGCCCAACGTGTTATGAAACTCGATTAGTTGAAAAGGCAGTTCAAAAGCAACGCAGCCTATCATCATTGATAAAGAGAGGAATACGGTTTTTTAGCATTCCCATATTTTCGATAGACATACACACTCGATATAAAAAAGACTATACCATTGACCAGCAATGCTAAGGGATGGGACGTTAACCCAATCACAGTTACATAACCTCCACGTAGCGGAGTTACCATTAACC
>JAJQAW010000379.1 GCA_021203585.1 Rikenellaceae bacterium | reverse complement strand
AGCTTGAGGTATTCCTCCATCGGAGTGCCGGCCGGGTATCCTGTGGGAATGCGTTACTGTTTATTGGCGTGGGCACGGTCCATAACGGGAAAATGACCGGCTGTTTTCGCCTGAAAATTTACACCGTCTCTTCCCCTTTTCCATGACAGAACCCGTACCACGATTCTCTAAAACCTCCTTCCGTTGCAATGACTACAAGGTGAATAAAACAACCTGCCGGACCCTTCAATCTCTTCCCGGTCCCTCTTCGAACCCTCGATTTTCGGCATGGCCAGTCCTGTCCGTCAGCGGTAGGAGGCTGCGTTGACCGGAATTTTACCAGGCAAAGAGCGGGTAACCTTCCATCATGCTGTTCACTTCGGCCCGCACTGCAGCGAGATTTTCCTGATTTTCCGGGTCGGAAAGTACGCGGTCGATGAATCGGGCAATGGTTTCCATATCCGATTCTTTCAGTCCACGGCTCGTTACGGCCGGAGTACCCAGACGGATTCCCGAAGTTAAAAAGGGAGAACGGGATTCGAAGGGAACCATATTTTTATTGGTCGTGATGTCGGCGGCAACCAGTGCATTTTCCGCTTTTTTACCGGATAAATCGGGAAATTTAGTGCGCAAATCCACCAGCATCAAGTGATTATCCGTACCCCCGGAAATAATTTTATACCCCCGTTCCATCATGGCTTGCGCTAAGGCCGCGGCATTTTTTAACACCTGCTGCTGATATGTTTTATAGGAAGGCTCCAAAGCTTCGCCGAAGGCAACGGCTTTGGCTGCGATCACATGTTCCAGCGGGCCGCCCTGGACTCCCGGAAATACGGCAGAGTTCAGCATGGCCGACATTTTTTTAATCTCGCCTTTGGGCGTGGTTACTCCCCATGGATTTTCGAAATCTTGCCCCATCAGGATAATTCCTCCTCGCGGGCCCCGCAGGGTTTTGTGCGTGGTAGAGGTTACGATATGCGCATGCGGCACCGGATTGGCCAACAATCCTGCGGCAATCAGTCCCGCCGTATGGGCCATATCCACCCAGAGGATCGCGCCGACTTTATCGGCAATTTCCCGCATCCGGGTGTAATCCCACTCCCGGCTGTAAGCTGCGGCGCCGCCCACGATCATTTTAGGTTTATGCTCTAAGGCAATCCGCTCCATTTCGTCGTAATCGATCCGACCGGTTTCCTGCTGAACCCGGTAAGCTACGGGATGATAGAGCAGTCCGGAGAAATTCACCGGCGAGCCGTGTGTCAAATGTCCTCCGTGAGCCAGGTCCAATCCCATAAAGGTATCGCCCGGTTTGAGAACGGTCAAAAAGACCGCCATGTTAGCCTGAGCGCCGGAATGAGGTTGTACATTGGCGTATTCCGCGCCATAAATTTCGCACAGCCGGTCGATAGCCAATTGCTCGATTTGGTCCACCACCTGGCAACCGCCATAATACCGCGCACCCGGATAACCTTCCGCGTATTTATTGGTCAGCACGGAGCCCATAACATCCATAACCTGCTGGCTCACAAAATTTTCCGAAGCGATCAATTCTATGCCGTGCATTTGGCGTTGTTTTTCCTGCTCGATCAGCTCGAACAGTTTGGTGTCGGTCTTCATGGTAATGTTCTTTTAATCAATTATTTGCGTGGAAACCACAAGGTGCGGTCAGGAGCCGTAAAGTTAGAAAAAATAGCGTATGAAAGAAAAAAACCATTAACTTTGTCTGTCTAAAAGTTACTATAACCCTTAAATAACTGAAAACTATGGGATTACTCGACGGAAAAGTAGCGATTGTGACCGGTGCCGCCCGAGGTATCGGCCGGGCCATCGTGATCCGGTTTGCCGAGGAAGGCGCCGATGTCGCCTTCACCGATCTGGCCGTGGACGACAACGCTTTGGCTACGGAAAAAGCCATCAACGACTTGGGTGTAAAAGGAAAAGCATACGCCTCCAATGCGGCGGATTTCGAGGATACGGCGAAAGTGGTCTTTCAGATTGCAGAAGATTTCGGCCGGATCGATATTTTGGTGAACAATGCCGGAATCACCCGCGACGGAGCGATCAAGCGGATGACCGAGCAACAATGGGACCTGGTAATCCAGGTAAATCTGAAATCGGCTTTTAATTTTATACACGCCGTGCAGCCGATCATGTTCAAGCAAAAAAGCGGGAGCATCATCAACATGTCCTCGGTGGTCGGGGTTTCGGGGAACGCCAATCAGGCCAACTATTCGGCTTCCAAAGCGGGTATGATCGGATTGGCCAAATCGGTGGCACAGGAGTTGGGACCGCGGAACATCCGTGCCAACGCCATTGCTCCGGGATTTATTTTAACCGAGATGACGGATGTATTACCCGAAGAGGTGAAAGCGGGCTGGAATGCCAGAATTCCGATGCGCCGGGGAGGAACTCCGGAAGAGGTGGCCAATGTGTGTGTGTTCCTGGGCAGTGATTTATCGAGCTATGTCAGTGGCCAGGTGCTGACCGTTTGCGGAGCGATGAACACCTAAAGAGGAAAAATCATGCGATCCACGGATCGTCCCTATTTTCACCCGACCCCAAGCCGAGAGCGCAGGGGAAGGGGTCTTTCGACTCAGCCCCGGCGCCCACGAACACGCAAGTGAGTGCGAGGCCATTCTGGCCTCAACTCCCCCGTGCGAGCAGCCAGAAACTCCGCCGCAAGGAATCCCAAAGGCGGAGTTCCGAAGGGTGCGCTAAAGGAACGATTGGGACGACTTTGCTTTCGGTTTGCTCTCTGGCCGGACTATTCAAGCCAGCTGGATAGCGCTCGGGGCGGTATCGGTATAAGGAGGCGCCATTCCAGCCGGTTATCGACCCAGCCGAACGCGGCGGCCCACTGTCAAAGCGATTGGCAGAGCGCTCCGAAAGAATTCTCTGCCTTTTCGGCAGCAAACTTACAGTAAGCGCGGTCCGGCTAGACGGGCAAATCGCCTGCATGCGGGCCAATAAATCCGAGCGGGCAACGGCCGAAACTGAAGACCCTCCGTTGTATCAGGCACCTATACGACAAAAACAGCCCGGAAATCCTCCGGGCTGTCTATTTCCTGGGTGAGAAACTCATTTCCGATCGAGTAGAATCCTCTTAGCTACCTCACCATTCACATTCTTTCCTTCTCCGAAAGCAACACCCCGTTGATTGAATCGCCGTTCGATTTGATCGATCGATTCCTCGCCGATGCCTTCTTCGCTCAAGCGGGTAGTCATGCCGAGCGAACGGAAAAACGTCTCGGTTTTTTCAATGGCCCGATCGATCCGCTCATCGCGCGACCCTTCGGTAATCCCCCATACCCGTTCTCCGTACTGCAGAATTTTGTCGCCTTTTTGTTCCCGCAGGATGTTGAGCATTCCCGGAAAAACGATAGCCAGGGTATGTCCGTGCGAAAGACCGTGAAGAGCCGTCAGCTCGTGTCCGATCATGTGCGTAGCCCAATCCTGAGGGACCCCGAGCGCCACGAATCCGTTGAGTCCCATCGTAGCGGACAACATAAAATCGGCCATGGCATTGTAATCGTGTTGATTTTCCCGGATCTTCGGGGCGATTTCGATCAACGTTTGCAAAATCCCTTCAGCCCAACGATCCATGAGCGGATTAATACCCGGCTGGGTCATATACTGCTCCATGGTGTGCACAAAAGTATCGACGATTCCGTTGGCCACCTGATTTTTCGGTAGGGTAAAAGTGGTCTCCGGATCGAGAATCGAGAAGACGGGATAGGTTCCGTAAAAAGCGAATTTTTCCGTGGTCGCTGGATTGGAGATCACCGAACCGCTATTCATTTCCGAACCGGTAGCGGGCAGGGTAAGCACGGTGGCGAACGGAACTTGCGGTCCCACTTGCCCCTGGAGCACCAGCTCCCAGGGATCCTGCTCCGTAAGCAACCCGGCGG
>JAJQAW010000002.1:1884-3944 GCA_021203585.1 Rikenellaceae bacterium | reverse complement strand
ATCCGAACGAGGATATCCGTTCGCTGCACCTGTGAGCCGGTAGGAAAGTGCATGCTTTCGGTGTCCGAATATTTGCCCGGCAGCCGTTGAGCCAAAACGGAGGAGCGGACGGGGAAAATTAGCTGCTTGACCCGCCACTGCCCGGACCGATCCGCCCCCTTTTCTGCATAAACGGAAGATCTATTTTTACGTTTACTTTCTTTCTTTTTCTTTTCTTACTATTTTTGTTTCGAACCCGGACGGGTAATTCTGAAATTCCCGGACGGACAAGAAAGAAAAATTATCTAAATCAGCATCATATGATCTTCAAGAATTTGGTTGCGGCTGCACTGGTCCTGTTGCTCTGCAGTACGGTAACTTACTCGCAAAAATCCCTGTATGTATCGCCCGAGGCGCCCAAAGGCGGTAAAGGCACGCTCCAATCCCCTTACGGTTCGATTGAAGAAGCCCAGGCGGCCGTCCGGAAATTAAACCGGAAAATGAACGGCGACATCACCGTATACCTCCGGGGCGGTGTCTATCCCATCTCCTCGCCGATTCTCTTTACCGAGGAAGATTCCGGAACAAACGGTTTTCAGGTCATCTACAAAGCGTATGAAAATGAAACTCCCGTACTCAGCGGGGGCCGGCAGGTAACCGGTTGGGAGCCGACCTTGCACCGTCATATTTACAGTGCCCCTTTTCAAAGCGAAAAGAAACTGCGAACCCTTTTTGTAAACGGACAACGGGGCCGGATGGCCGGCACCGAAGGAGTGATCAAAGGCCAGGGCAGCTGGGGCGAAATGAGGGTCGAAGGCACCGAACCCTGGGCATTCGGTTCGGGCACGGTGGTCGAAGGGATCAAATTTTTATACAGCGATTTGCCCTTGCTCTCCAATCCGGAAGATGTGGAATTGATCCAGCGCAATGTGTGGAATGAGAAAATCCTTTGTGCCGCGGACATAGGACGGATCGACCGCGATACAGTGGCCGTGATTCTCCAACAGCCCTATGGAGCGATTCTGACCTCGCTGGCCTGGGCCGGAAGAACGCGGTTCGACCGGGATTTCATTATCCGCAATGCGTTCGAGCTGCTGGATACTCCGGGAGAGTTTTACTTCGACCGGAAAAATCAACGGTTGTACTATTACACCGAAGACACGGATATGAGTCGGGCGGAGGTAATCGCTCCCGTCAGCGAAGGGTTGATCCGCATCTACGGTTCTTCGACCGATTCCCGAGTCAAAAACCTCACTTTCGAAGGAATCACCTTTTCACACGACGCCTGGGATCTCATGGAAGTGGAGGGTTCGCACGGCTTCGGAGGAATACAAAGCCTCGGGTTGGCCATCCGGTATATTCCGGACGGAAATTGGCATCCGACCAAATACAACAGCATCGATGTTCCCGCCGGTTCGATCGATGTAAAAAACAGCGAGAACATCACCTTTACCCGCAACCGCTTTACCGGGCTCAGCTCTGGAACCTCGCTGAGCTATGTCAACGATGTGGTGGAATCTAAAATCGTCGGTAATTTTTTCAACGATCTGCTGGGTAACGCGATCACGATCGGTCATCCGCAGCCCTATGAAATCGGCGACGGGGAAGACAATATCTATGCCCCGGGGGTCGAGGGGGTGTGCCGGAATATTCAGGTCACCAACAATTACATTCGGAATATTTCGCTGGACTTCCGGATGGTAGAAGCCATTCTGGGATTCTTCGTGGAACAGGTGAATTTCGACCACAACGACATATTAGGAACCCCTTACGGAGCCATTACCAACGGTTGGTGGTGGGCCAACGCCGGTATTCCTCCCTCTACAGTGGCCAAAAACAATACCATGAATTACAACCGCGTGGGTAAAACTCACCAGGTGCTGCACGACGGGGGGATGCTCTATACCTTAGGGAAACAACCCGACTCGGAAATTATCGGCAACTACCTGTTCGACGGACCGCGAGCCATTTATCCGGACGATGGAAGCGCTTATTTTACCATCAAAAATAATTTTGTCAACACACTCTTTACCCATTGGTTGCACATCGCCTCAGACCGTTGCCACGATATTGTCATCGAC
>JAJQAW010000002.1:0-1874 GCA_021203585.1 Rikenellaceae bacterium | reverse complement strand
CATCGACAGCAACTTTGTCAAGGATAACAACCTGATTAACGACGGCGTAAATTCGCCGATGACCAACACCGTGAATTATCGCAATCGCCCGTTCGACGACCAGGCGCTGGCCATCATGGAAGCCGCAGGAATTCAAGAGCCATACCGTGACATCATCCCGACAGAGGAACCGGCTTCGATTGAAATTTACCCCTTCGTGGAGCGCGAAACCTGGGTATACTGACGGACCTGACCGCCCCCCGGCCCGGTACGGGAGCTCTTTCCCGGCATGAGCCGAGGGGCTACAGCGATTACCGCATAAGTGAACCCTCGGGATAAACATACAGCATCCGGCTGAGGCTCAGCCGGATGCTGTATGTTTCTAGGGATATTTGCTGCACCCCCAGGTGCTCTTTCTACTCAAGCCGGAAATGCATTCGATCCCACGCCGGTCTTTTTCACTGGCTCTTCCCCTGCCCCCCGGATAAGTCGAAAACGGTTCCGCACGACACCGTTCTCCTTTGCCTTGAAAGGCATTGTAACAGAAAAGCCCCCAGACGGCAAAAGCCGGCTTAGGCGTTCAATCCGTTGTTGCGGAGGAGCCATTCGGCAATCTGCACCGCGTTTAATGCCGCGCCTTTTTTGATCTGGTCACTGACACACCAGAAAGTCAAACCGTTTTCGTCCGTTAAATCTTTCCGGATTCTTCCCACGTAAACCGGATCGCATCCCGCTAAAGGCAACGGCATCGGATATTGTTGTTGCAGCGGATCGTCGCACAAAACAATTCCTTCCGCCTGTGAAAAAGCCCGGCGAGCTTCTTCTACCGAAACCGGACGTTCGGTTTCCATCCAAACCGATTCCGAATGCGCGCGCATCACCGGAACCCGCACACAGGTGGCGCTCACTTGGATATCCGAATGCATGATTTTTCGCGTCTCGTTGAACATCTTCATCTCCTCCTTCGTATAACCGTTTTCGGTAAATACGTATAACTGCGGAATGACATTGTAAGCCAATTGATAAGCAAATTTTTCCACGACCGGTTCCTCGCTCGCTGCCAATCGACGGTGCTGATCCACTAACTCTTCCATTGCCGCGGCGCCCGCTCCCGAAGCGGACTGATAGGTGGAAACGCGTACGCGCCGGATGTGCGAAAGATTCTCGATGGCTTTTAAGGCCACTACCATTTGGATCGTCGTGCAGTTCGGATTGGCAATCACCCCGCGCGGGCGAACCAGCGCATCGGTCGGATTTACCTCCGGTACCACCAACGGCACATCTTCATCCATGCGGAATGCGCTGGAATTGTCGATCATCACTGCCCCGTAGCGGATGATGGTTTTCTCGAATTCTTTGGAGGTTCCCGCGCCGGCTGAAGTGAAGGCGATATCCATCCCTTTGAAATCGTCGTTGTGCTGCAAAAGCTTTACCTGGATCTCCTTTCCTTGGAAGGAATAGGTACTCCCCGCACTCCGTGCCGAACCGAACAAGACCAATTCGTCGACCGGAAAATTTCTTTGGTCCAAGGTCCGCAGGAATTCTTGTCCCACGGCACCGCTGACTCCTACTATAGCTACCTTCATGGTTTTACATTTTTTGGTTTGCGTGCAAAGATAGTACAACAAAAACAAAAAAGAAGAATTTGTTAAAAATTCTTCTTTTTTGTTAATATTCTATATAATACCTGTCCTGCCTCGGCCGTCAATCGAAAAATTCGTCATCCACCCGGGAGACGGCCTCGGTTTCCGTGGGATTCCAACCGGAATAACTGCAGTTGTAGATAATGGCGCCCTGTGGAATGGCAAACCGGTCCTGCATTGAAATCCCCAGGGTTTTATCGTCGTAGACCTGTTTCATAAAGCCCGCGAAGATCGGCAGAGCCTGTCGGGCAC
>JAJQAW010000133.1:428-3966 GCA_021203585.1 Rikenellaceae bacterium | reverse complement strand
ATCCAAAGCCAAGTAAGCCGCCAACCGGCTATACATCTGATTACTTCGGAAGATGCGGCTACTTTGAATGTGGAAAACCTTTCGGCTTACAAACGGGTAGACGGCTTGTTTTACCGGGGAGCCGGACCGGATGCACTGCAGCCGCAAGCTTTCGATTTCGGGGGCTCGGCCGCCGGATTCCTGGCCATGGTAGCCAACGGGCGGTTATACCACGTAACTTTACCCTCCACGTACTGTTACTTGACCCCCCGGGCCATTGACGGCAGTTTCGATTATAAACTGGCCGATATGCTCTTGACCGATGAATATTATTCCGGAGTGATCTTTAATAAAACCACCTCGAGTGTCTTGTTTATCGACTCGAATGGAAACATCACTACCCCGGCCAACCCGGCCAACGGTTATCCGCATGTCAATATGAATCTGGATTTTATCCGATTTATCGACCGGAATTCCATGTATTACGTCCGGGCATTTTTGTTGATGGCCGAACGGGACCGTTCACAGTATTACCTCTATAACTTCTACGGATTTATGACCACCGCCGCTCCGTTTGCCAATCAGGAAGGCGAATCGCGGATCGTGCTTCCCGCCTCTTCCGCGTTATTGAAGGCGACTGCCAGCGCCGGACATCCGGGCCGTTCGGTGATCTATTTTTCGACCGGCGATCATCGGTTGCAAATGCTCACGGCAGCGGAAAATCCGGTCGAAAACGTGGTGTATACCTTCGACTCTTCTGAAAAAATTACTTCGATCTGTACCTATACCGTTAAAACTTTTCCCAACAACTACCTGGACCGGTTTGCCGTAGCCACCACCACCGCGGACGGGGGATGGAAACTCTACTCGTTCGAGACGGACGGTGTGGATTTATTGCCGGACCCTCAGGTTTTCAGCGGTACCGGCGGAACTGTTCGAAGCATTTGCTACCTCCCCTGATCGGGGCAAAATGACAGCGTGTCCGGCCTCAGCCGGACACGCTGTTTCTTTCAGGAAGCAGGGTCCCCGGCCGGAAAATGATATAAAGAGAAAACGAGCACATCCGCTTCAGAAGTTCCGGAAAGAAGGCTCGGCAGTTTTACGACAGCTGAATTCCGTATCAAGGAGATAGTTTCCCGGCTCGAGAAAGAAATTCCGTGATTTGTTCGCTGATTTGGGCCATGCCCAGGACCGATGGATGATTCCCCATTTTATCGATATCCCGCAACTCAATACAATCCACTCCGTAATTCCGGCAAATGGTTCGGACCGATTCGTTGATCTCTTCCCGCAATTCCGAATTCAATAAGAAGTAGATCTCGACATGGGGATAATAATCGTTCATAAAAGCCAGCATATAAGCCATTGCCGGTCGAAACTGGTAAAGTTCTTCCGCCGTCCAGTGCTCGAACCGATATTCTCCGAGCGGCACTCCGGCCCAGCTATCGTTGGTTCCCCCGAAAATGAAAATCACATCCGGACAGCCCAAATTTTTCATTCGACTCACAAAAGAACGGTCCGAATAATCTTCCATCCGGTATCCCGTGTGGCAGATGGTCGATCCGGAAAAGGAATTATTGACACATAACCGGTACCCGTTTTGGCGGATAAACCGGTGCCACCACGTTTGAGTCACGGAAGAAACATCGGTCGAATGTTTGAGGTACGTATAATACCACAAGCTGTTGGTGTCCGGAGTGACAAATCCCTCGAAGGTCGAATAAGAATCTCCTAAAATGGATACGGATTTACGACTCTGTGAAAAGGTGGTTCCGATCGTTGCACTCCATACAACCAGGATCAAAAGAAAATTTTGGATTTTCAAGTTCATTGTATCCATGTTTTCATTGCCAACTCAAAAACGATTCCTTTACGGTTACCCTGTCCGCGAGCTCTTTCCGGAGCATACCGAAGAAGCAGTCAGAATCGGGACAATATACCTATTTTTGCCGAATCGCGAAAAGTTTCGGCCCTTACCCCCAAAAGAATTTACGCCCCACCCCCAACGAGACAAAATCCAATCCTGCCCTACCCGTTGTCCGCTCAGGGAATGTATTCGATTTTGAGGACGATTTTCCGGCTCGAAATCCGGTTTTGCCTCGATACGGAGGGTTGATGTATATCTCCCGGAAAAAACAAAAAGAAGATTTTCGGAGAGGTGTTGTAGTATTCCAGTTTTTCGGCGGTGTAAAAAGCGATATCCCGGTCCGGGTTATAAGGAAATTTGACTTGGGTGGGGGTCTTGGCAAGCCCCATCCGTTCCTCTCCGCTCAGGGTATATTGCAGGTCGATAACTTGGCGGTGACTCTCGATATTCGCTTCGGCCGGACTTTTCGGAATGTATTCACTGACGGTGGCCCAACAGCGGTCCGGTACAATCGAATAGGTTCCCAACGGGATCGCCGCTAGGTCCGTTTCGTTCAAAAAGCGGAAGGCCTGTTGCCAAAGCTCCCGGTTGCGTGCGTATTGATCGGCGAATTCCACCCAGTCGGTCGAGCGGTGCGGCGTGGCGTGCCAGCCTTCCGACCAGGAACGGGCTTTGGCCCATTTTTTAGCGGTACGGACCGTCCATTCCTGCTGGCCGTACACGGCGCAGGAAAGGGAACAAAACAATAGAATGAGAACGGCTTGTATGGTTGTTTTCATAGTTTAACGGATGATCATTTCAAATTCGTTGCACGCTTCCCGGCTCCAGGCCAGGTGTTTGGTCCGGGGAGAGAATCCGAACAGGGGCGAATAAGTGGTCACACGGATCGTTTGGCCGTCCGGTAGGAATTCCAGGATACGCAGCCAGCCGTCTCCGCCGTTGCCGCTCATCCCGCCGCCCAGCGCCTGGGCGTTGAACATCATCTGGTGCACCTCTTTGCCGGCGGCATTGCGGTCTGTCCGGAAACCCGTGTTGCTGACGAAGCTCTCATCCGGTACGGCGTGATGGCCGCAGAGCACCATCCAGATATTGCCGCACGGATAGATGAGTTTCCGCCAAACTTGTTCGCCGGAATTGGCGGGCTGGATTTTATACCCTTCCGATTCGATCCGCCGGGCATCCGCTCCGCCGCCCAGGTATGAATGGATCAGCACGAATACCGTATGATCCCGGTAAGCTTCACTTTCGGAAAACTCCCTGGCCCAATCGAGCACCTCATCGCGCAGGGCGAATTCGAGGACGATCACCAGCAATTTTCCCCAATGCGGGGCGGTGATTTCCATCGCCGCGGTCTCCAGGGTCGGGTAGCCGCGGCGGTTGTGGGCTATGGATACGATGGTTTTTCCCCAGGCGATATTCCGTTCGATCGGGAAGTATTCCGGGAAACGGGTCATATCGTTCTCGGCCCGCGTGTAGCCGTAATCGTGGTTGCCGGTCGAGGTCAGGTAAGGAATCCGGTGGTCGAGCCGGGCGAAAGCCCGTGAAACCGCTTCCCATTGCTGGCGGCTGGTCTGGTTGCCGAAACGCGGGAAGGGCGGCACCAGGCATTCGTTCTGATCCACCAGATCGCCGGTACAAAGTACGGCCCGGATATTCAGGCTGTCCCGATTATCGGCGATCCAGGCGGTCATC
>JAJQAW010000133.1:0-418 GCA_021203585.1 Rikenellaceae bacterium | reverse complement strand
CCGGCTGGTTGTAGTCGTATTTTACATAATTCTGCGGATCGGGAAGCAGGATCATCGAAAAGGCTTCGGGATCGGTGCGCCGCATTTGTTCGGCCTTTTGTTGGGCGGACAGGGGCTGAAAGCCCAACCCTGCGGCCAGGAACAACAGGATTATTTTGTGTTTCATCGTTTGAATTTTTTTATCGTGATCCGGTTTTAATCGCCTTCCATAGCGGGGGGCGGGAAGCCGGAAACAGCGGCCGGATATTCGTTGCACAGGACATACCGGGCGGGGCGATCCTCTTCGATGGCGGGGAACCGACCCGTGGCTTCCCGAAAACGGTTGTCCGCCTGGTCGTCGTTGACCGTAGATACTTCCCCCACCAGACAATGACCGTCTTCGGCCCAGAAGGTGTGATACAGATACGGTTCATAGCAG
>JAJQAW010000200.1:440-3971 GCA_021203585.1 Rikenellaceae bacterium | reverse complement strand
TTTCGAGGTCACACTATATCTTAATTCTACCCGGGGGCCTGACCAGGGCGGTTGAAGGGGTTTGAACCGTAACCGGCAACTCAGGCGGATGGGGTGATCCCGGCCGCACATACTGAACCGATAGGTTTTTACGTTATATACCGGTTGTACCAATCGAAAATATGCCTGCCTCCGAGGCCTTTGCCAAAGGAAGGAGAGGTCATTTCGAAATCCTAACAAATTCTTTGCCACCCGAAACCATCAGGCTTCTACATACACAATACAAGGAAAAAAATGTCGCTAAGCACACAGAATAACCGGATTAGCTTTTCCTCGGTGAAAAACAGGATGGAATATCCCGATTTTCTCGAAATCCAGCTCAAATCGTTCCGCGATTTTTTCCAACTCGACACTACGCAGGAAAATCACACCAATGAGGGCCTGTATAAAGTGTTCCTGGAAAACTTTCCGATCACGGATACCCGGAACAACTTCGTCCTCGAATTCCTTGACTATTTTATCGACCCTCCCCGGTACTCGATAGAGGAGTGTCTCGAGCGCGGACTGACTTACAGCGTCCCGCTGAAAGCAAAATTGAAATTATACTGTACCGACCCCGAGCACGAGGACTTCGACACCGTCGTGCAGGACGTGTATCTGGGAACTATCCCGTACATGACTTCCCGCGGAACGTTCGTTATCAACGGCGCGGAGCGGGTGATCGTATCCCAGCTGTACCGCTCACCCGGCGTATTCTTCGGATCGAGTCTGCACTCGAACGGTACGAAACTGTATTCGGCCCGGATCATTCCGTTCAAAGGCTCCTGGATCGAGTTCGCTACGGACATCAACAATGTCATGTACGCCTACATCGACCGGAAGAAAAAATTGCCCGTAACGACCCTGTTGCGCGCCATCAACTTTGAAAGCGACCGGCAGATCCTTGAAATTTTCGACCTGGCTGACGAAGTGAAAGTCAATAAAGCCAACCTGAAAAAAGCCGTGGGCCGCAAACTGGCCGCCAGGGTGCTCAAATCGTGGGTGGAGGACTTTGTGGACGAAGATACCGGTGAAGTGGTATCGATCGAACGTAATGAAATTATCATCGACCGTGAAACGGTACTGGAAGAGCATCATATCGACGAGATCATCGATTCGGGAGCTAAGTCCATCCTCTTGAACAAGGAGTCTTCAGACGGAATCGATTACTCGATCATTTATAATACGCTACAGAAAGACCCGTGCAACTCTGAAAAAGAGGCGGTCGTATACATATACCGGCAACTGCGCAACTCCGAGCCGCCGGATGAAGCTACAGCTCGCGATGTGATCGACAAGCTGTTCTTCTTCGACAAACGCTACGACCTGGGGGATGTGGGACGTTATCGGATCAATAAAAAACTGGGTCTGGACATCGATCCGGAAACCAAAGTCCTGACCAAGGAGGACATGATCGCGATCATCAAACACTTGATTCAACTGATCAACTCCAAAACGGATGTGGACGATATCGACCACTTGAGCAACCGCCGTGTACGTACGGTGGGCGAGCAGTTGGCCAACCAGTTCAGCGTAGGTTTTGTACGGATGGCCCGTACGATCCGCGAGCGGATGAACGTGCGCGACAACGAAGTCTTTACCCCGGTCGATTTGATCAATGCCAAGACACTTTCGTCGGTGATCAATTCGTTCTTTGGAACCAATCAGCTCTCGCAATTCATGGACCAGACCAATCTGCTGGCCGAAATGACGCACAAACGTCGTTTGTCGGCGCTCGGACCGGGCGGTCTGGCGCGCGAGCGAGCCGGATTCGAGGTGCGTGACGTACATTATACACACTACGGACGGTTGTGTCCCATCGAAACACCGGAAGGACCCAATATCGGGCTGATCTCCTCGCTTTGCGTATACGCGAAAGTCAGCGATATGGGATTCCTGGAAACACCTTACCGCCGAGTGGAGCAGGGTCGGGTTAACTTGGACGACTCCCAGATTAAATACATGAGCGCGGAGGAGGAGGAAGAGAAGATCATCGCGCAGGCAACGGCGACCATCGACCAGGAGGGCAATTTGCTCGATGAGCGCGTTAAAACCCGGCAGGATGCGGATTTCCCGCAGGTTCCGGGCGAAGAGGTGGAATTGATGGACGTAGCGCCGAACCAGATCGCCTCGATTGCGGCCTCGCTGATTCCGTTCCTCGAACATAACGATGCGAACCGTGCGTTGATGGGATCCAACATGATGCGCCAGGCTGTTCCGCTTGTGAACTGCGAAGCGCCGATCGTGGGTACGGGCCTGGAGCGCGATATGATTCGCGACAGCCGTATTCAGATCGTGGCCGAAGCGGACGGAGAAGTCGTATTTGCCGATGCCACGCAAATTCAAATCCGCTACCAGATGACCGAAGAACAGAAGCTGGCCAGTTTCGATTCGGACATCACCACCTACCATTTGCCGCGTTACCGCAAGACCAACCAGAATACTTCGATGACGCTGAAACCTACCGTCCGCAAAGGGGATCAGGTAGTTCAAGGGCAGATTCTGACGGAAGGGTATTCGACCCAGGCCGGTGAATTGGCGCTCGGACGTAATCTGAAAGTGGCCTTCATGCCCTGGAAGGGATACAACTTCGAGGATGCGATTGTGATTTCGGAGCGGCTGTTGCGCGACGACGCATTCACTTCGGTGCATGTGGACGAGTATATCATGGAGGTGCGCGATACCAAACGCGGGGTCGAAGAGTTGACGTCGGACATTCCGAACGTCAGCGAAGAGGCTACCAAAGACCTCGATAAGAACGGAATCATCCGGATCGGTGCGGTGGTTAAACCGGGCGATATTCTGATCGGTAAGATTACGCCCAAAGGGGAATCCGATCCCTCGCCCGAAGAGAAACTGCTTCGTGCGATCTTTGGCGACAAGGCCGGGGATGTAAAGGATGCTTCGCTCAAGGCGCAGCCTTCGCTGCACGGAGTTATCATTGACAAGAAACTGTTCAGCCGTGCGGGTAAAGAAAACAAGAAAGCCAAAACCTCCGAAAAAGCGCAGGTCGATCGGATCGAAGCGCAGTTTGTAAAGGATATCGAGGCATTGAAGGTGAAACTGGTGGAAAAGCTGAACACGTTATTAAACGGCAAGACCACTCAGGGCATTTTCGATTATTTCGGTGTGGAAGTGGTGGAAAAGGGCGCCAAGTTTTCTGCCAAACTACTGAATGAGCTGGATTACTTGAATATCAGTCCGAACAAATGGACGGCTGACAAGGATCGGAACGACCTGATTAAGGATATCATCAATAATTATATCATTAAATACAAGGAATACGATGCGGCTCTGAAGCGGGAGAAATACAACCTCACCAATGGGGACGAGCTTCCGGCGGGGATTATCCAGCTGGCAAAGGTTTACGTGGCTAAGAAACGGAAGCTGAAAGTAGGGGATAAGATGGCCGGCCGCCACGGTAACAAGGGTATTGTGACCAAGGTGGTGCGTGACGAGGACATGCCGTTCCTGGAGGACGGATCGATCGTGGACATCGTGTTGAACCCGTTG
>JAJQAW010000200.1:0-430 GCA_021203585.1 Rikenellaceae bacterium | reverse complement strand
CGTATGAACCTGGGTCAGATTTACGAAACCGTGCTCGGTTGGGCCGGTAAGGAGTTGGGCTTAAAGTTCGCCACGCCGATTTTCGACGGTGCATCGTTGGAGGAGATTAACGAGTATGCCGAGAAGGCGGGTATACCGCGAAGCGGCCGGACCTACCTGCACGACGGGGGTACGGGCGAGCGGTTCGACCAGCCGGCTACTGTCGGAGTCATTTATATGCTCAAGCTGGGGCACATGGTGGACGACAAGATGCACGCGCGTTCGATCGGGCCGTACTCGCTGATTACCCAGCAGCCGTTGGGAGGTAAGGCGCAGTTCGGGGGTCAGCGTTTCGGAGAGATGGAGGTTTGGGCGCTGGAGGCGTTCGGGGCTTCCAATATTCTTCAGGAGATCTTGACCATCAAGTCGGACGATGTGATGGGGCGTACGA
>JAJQAW010000267.1 GCA_021203585.1 Rikenellaceae bacterium | reverse complement strand
CAAAACGGGAACCGGGTACTCCTCTTTCGGAGGCTCCGCCGTAGCGGCTTCCGGTCGGGCAGGGTCGGCTACATTTTTTTTTTGTCCCATGCCGCAGAGCTTCATGAGACCGAGTTCGACGTGGAGTCGCTGGTTGGTAGCGGTTCGGAACCCGGCATCCAACCCGGTTAGCAGGTTGACCGATTCGAAAAGAAAGGGTAGGGAAACCCTTTGCGCCTGCTCGATAAATCGTTGGGCTACGCTGCCGGTCACTTCGAGCAGCGGTACGGTCTGCGGATTCTTACACATCAGCAAGTTCCGCATATGCTCGTTCAGTCCGGCCAGAAAGGTCTGTCCGCCGAATCCCTTGCGCAGCACTTCATCGAATTTCAAGAGCACCTCGGCATAACGGCCTTGCAGGATGAGATCGACCACACTGAAATAGGTATCGTAATCGAGCACGTTGAGTGTCTCGGCCACATGCTGCGCCGTCAGGTTGTTTCCGCTGAACGAGACTACCTTATCGAACATCGAGAGCGCATCCCGCATTCCGCCGTCTGCTTTCTGAGCGATAATGTGTAATGCTTCTTCGTCGTAGGTCACCTTTTCCTCTCCGGCAATGTACTTGAGGTACTGCACCCCGTCTTCGACCCGGATGCGGTTAAAATCGTAGATTTGGCAGCGAGAGAGTATTGTCGGAATAATTTTATGTTTTTCGGTTGTAGCCAGGATAAAAACCGCGTGAGCAGGCGGTTCTTCCAGTGTTTTTAGGAAAGCGTTGAAGGCCGAGAGCGAGAGCATGTGCACTTCGTCGATAATATACACGCTGTACCGGCCGATCTGCGGTGGAATGCGCACCTGATCGGTCAGGTTACGGATATCGTCTACGGAGTTATTCGAAGCCGCATCCAGTTCATGGATACTGAACGATCGCCCTTCGTTGAAGCCCTTGCAGGATTCACAGCTGTTGCAGGCTTCGCCGTCGACCGGGGAGAGGCAATTGATCGCTTTGGCAAAGATCCGGGCACAGGTCGTTTTACCGACCCCTCGCGGTCCGCAAAACAGGTAAGCATGCGCTAACTGGCCGCGTGTAATGGCATTCTGCAGCGTGGAGGTAATGTGTCCCTGCCCGACAACCGATCGAAATGTGGCCGGCCGGTATTTCCGGGCCGAAACGATAAAATTATCCATGTGTTTTTTTCTCCGTGAAGCACAAAGGTAATGAAATCCCATCGGATAACGAAATGCTTTTTTTCGAAAAAATTCGGCGGATGGAAGGGTTAAAAATATTCGATCCGATACGGATAATTATTTCGCAAGGCTTCAAACTCCAAAAGATGCCCGCGCAGCCGGCTGTCTTCCGTGCGGATGTCGCAATACTGATCGATCGTTTCCTGTAGCATGGGCCACGAGACGGAACGGTCGGTAATTTGCGCCGGGACCTCTTTCGGATACCACTTCTCCAGCGGCAATCCGTATTTTCGTGCCAGCGCGCGCACCACCAGCTACGACCCTTTGGCTTTCCCTTGTACCGAATATCCGGCGATATGCAGGGTTCCGAAGGTGGTCATGGCCGCCAGCTGCGGATCGATATGAGGCTCGTGGTTCCACACGTCGAGTACCACATCGCTTAGCCGTTGATTCCGGATGGCTTCTTTCAGCGCTTCATCCGACACGATTTCGCCCCGTGAAGTATTGATAAATACGGCTCCCGGTTTCATCCGTTCAAAAAAGCGGCGGTCTGCCATTTCAAGCGTTCTATCGATCCCGGCGCGGTTGAGGGGCACATGACAGGAGACGATATCGGCCTGTTCCAGCAATTCATGGAGTGGCAGATAGCCCAGCAGGGGATTGTGCCGCATTTTCGGCGGATCGCATCCGATCACCCGGAACCCGCAGGCCCGTCCGAGTTGATCGACCAACGAACCGACATGCCCGAGTCCGAGGATGCCCAGGGTTTTTTCTTCCGGTTTCCAATTCTGTCTGCGGGAAAGATGCACCAACACCGAAGCCATATACTGCATCACCGCCCGGGCATTGCAACCGGCTGCGGTAGCGATCTCGATACCGTGCGCGTGGCAATACACGGTATCGATGTGGTCGAAACCGATGGTAGCCGTTCCGATAAAACGGACCCGGCTTCCGGCCAATAACTTTTCGTCGCACCGGGTTCGGGTCCGGATCAGCAGCGCTTCGGCATCCCGAACCTGCTCGGCCGTGATTTCTGCGCTGTAAACGACTTCGAACCAGGGTTCGAGCAGTCCCCGCAAAAACGGGATATTTTCATCAATGACGATTTTTTTCATGCGAGGGTTGCCCGATCAGTTCGGAACGGGTATCGAGATTATCCTGCGTCAGCGGGAAATCCCGGCAGATGTATTGATAAATGTCGTTGGCCAAGTATTCGTACAGGAAGCACTTTTTGTAGGCTTCGTTGTCTTCCAGTATCTCCTTGATGTTGCACAGGGAATTGTTGTAATTGCTGAGTTCGTTTTTCAGCGACACGCCCTGTCGGGTACTGTCCGCGATCATTTGGGTGGTCATTTCCCGCAATTTGGAGCAGACGGTTTCCAGTACCGGGAGAACCACAAAATCCTTGAGCAGATGTCCCTGAATAAAAAAGAATACATTTTCCTCGGTTACGCCCCGTTTTTTGACTTGCCGTTGAAAATCTTCCATTTCCTGGGTCCATTCGTCGTTTTTCAAACGGCCTTCTAAAATCTTGATCCGTTTGTCCGCCTGCCGCTGCAGCCATCCCAGCGTATACCGCCCGTTCTCCCGGATATCCAGAAAATTGAGGCGGACCGTATTTCTGAATTCATTCAGGGTAATGGTTTTTTGGGCGCTTTTGCGGGCCGAAAAGGCATACCACAAAAAGAGCGGGTAGATAATCCGGGAATATTCGGCCATGAACCGCTCGAAGTCGAAGATGATCCGGTCATTTTTGGTCGCTTTGACGCACAACCCGTGTAGGGAAGGAGGATAGCAGACGTAATTTTCCGTGGCGTAGGCATAGGTTTGAAAGAGGTACGGCTCGCGGTTGACCTTTCGGGATTGCTCGTTGTAGTCGCCGAACAGGTAATCGAAGTCGCTGTCCACGCAAAGGATGAGGTTTTTCCCGGCCTGCGGTAAAAAATTCATCACTACTTTTTTCCCTTTGGCCAGGTCTTCCCGCACCGGAACACTGATTTCGAATTTCAGCTTATCGTTCTCATACGGATCGAGCACTCCCCGCCAGAAAGCCACATCGGTGTACCCTTCTACAAAGACCCGCACCCACTCGTATTTCGCCCCTTTGAGGACGTTGACCGCATCGAAATATTTGGACGAAAAAGTTTCTGTCAGTTTGGCCATACCTGGATTATTTGCGTACGATCAGATCGCTGATTTCCGTCACATGCCCCATCCACCCGTTCATGATCACCGCCGGCGAATGGGTAGACATGATCACTTGTACATTCGGGTTGAGGGTCCGTATATTTTGGATCAGGCAACTCTGCCAATCGAAATGCAGCGAGATTTCCGGCTCGTCCATCAACAGGATCGAAGGCCGGTTATTCTGGGTCAGTACGGTGGCCAGAATGAGCAGCAGCTGTTTTTCTCCGGAAGACAGCTGATTGGGGGTGATGGTTCCATAGGCCGAGTCGAAGGAGAGTTCTTCGCTGTTTCGGTCGATCGATTTTCCGGTGTTGACAAACAATTGGTCGATCATATCGAAAAACTGGATTTTGTGGGCATTCAACTTTTCCAGTTCTTCCTGCGGGGCTTTGCAGGTAAGCAATTCGATGGCTCTTTTTCCCTGGGCCAACTGATAGGAAAGGTACCGCTTCTGCAACCGGTAGATTTCCCAGTCCAATTCCGTTTGCACCATCCCGTCGGAGAGCCGTTGGACGGCTTCCCGCTCTTTCATGTGGTTATCGAACGTGCTGATGATATCGATGTGGTGTCCGTTGGATATCCGTTGTTGTCCGGAAACTAGCCGGTCCCCGTTGGTAAAGG
>JAJQAW010000111.1:2790-4003 GCA_021203585.1 Rikenellaceae bacterium | reverse complement strand
GCCTATGATAAAAGGAATTTTACGATTCAAAGTCCATTAATCAGTGGAATTTAATCCACCGCTTCGAATTTACAGCGTAGCTCTTCAGCCCTATTTACGGAACACCGATTCGGCTTACCCACCGAGCAGGATGCGGGTCACCCACTCCGGAACCACGCTTGAATCGTTTTGCTGTCTTTGTCCGCCAAGCGTCGGACAAATAGTTCTGCTTTTACCCTATTAATATTCCATCGTTTATTGATAAGGGGAAAACAAAAAGGGCAACCAGTATAATTCACTGATTGCCAATTATTATGATATGCAGGAGATTAGATTACCTGATAAGTATTAAACGATCCTTTTCTAATATCGATGTTCAACCCATGTCTCTTCAGAGAGCTGAGGGAGCGGTTTGAACCCAAAATTTACCGAATATGATAAAAAAATTACTTCCAGTTTTGATGGTTTTTTCCGTCCTGGTCTTTTCTTTCGGTTTTACCGATAGCGATACAGCGGATTTCCAGATCGAATACCCGGACGATAACAATGGAGACGGGGGAACGGATCCGGAGGATCCCGACGGCAACGAACAGAGTGAGCCGGAATTTCCCTATTTCACAGGCGGAGGCACGATTGCCTTCCCGGGAGCAGAAGGTTTCGGCAAAAACGCCACAGGCGCCCGCGCCAGCGAGAGCCGTGAATTATACCGGGTAACCAATCTCAACGCTTCGGGGGCCGGTTCCTTTGCCGATGCGATCAGCCAACCCAATCGCGTGATCATTTTTGACGTGGCCGGTGTCATCAATATGGGAGGCGGCACGCTGGTTCTTCAAAGCAATCAGACCATTCTGGGGCAAACGGCACCCGGAGACGGTGTAGTGATCTACAACGGCCGGTTGAGCTCTTCCGGAGCTTCCAATTTGATTGTTCGCTACCTGCGGGTTCGGTTGGGAGCCAGCTATCCCAGTCAGGCCGATGCCGGTGGAGCGGCCAACGGAAATAACCAAATCTTCGACCATTGTTCTTTCACCTGGGCCCGCGACGAAAACTTCTCGCTCAACCGGGAGGATAAAAACGGTGGGCTGTACAACATTACTCTTCAAAATTCTATTATCGGCCAGGGCTTGCAAAACCATTCCTGCGGCGGATTGATTCAAACCAATCTGGATGAAGGGATCACCATCTACCGCAATTTGTATATCGATAACGAATCCCGGAATCCGAAAGTAAAAGG
>JAJQAW010000111.1:0-2780 GCA_021203585.1 Rikenellaceae bacterium | reverse complement strand
CTATTTCATCGTCGGCCTGTGCAAACAATACAAAGGCTATTCGGATGGAGGAGCCGAAATAAAAGTACTTTATGAGGACTACAGTCCGACCAAACCTTTTACCGGGGGTGACGGAAAGGGAGACTTCCATTCTTATTGCGTCGGTAATTATTACGATAACAATAAAGACGGCGTGCTGAACGGGATCGAACTCACGCAGGAGAACTGGAATCAGTATTGCAGTGAGAGCCCGATATTCCGCAGCTCCCGGGATGAGAAGTTCCCGGCCATCGGCGACTACATGTCAGCTACGCGCGCTTACGAGTGGATTGTGGATAATGTCGGCGCTACGCTACCGGCTCGAGACCAGGTAGACGCCTATCTGATCGACGAACTGGTTTCCCTCGGAACCAAAGGAACCATCATCCGCAACGAGACCCTTACCGCGTAATTTCCCCTGGGAGGTCCGGGAACTTTCAGTGAAGGAACTTTACTGTTGGATAGCGACGGAGACGGCATTCCCGATGTGTTCGAAGAATTGTGGAGACTCGATAAAAACGATCCCTCGGATGCGCTCTAAATCGCCAATAACGGATTCATGAACATCGAGAATTATATATTCTCGTTGGAGTTTCCGGAAAGTTACATCATCGAATCTAACTAAAACAAAATCCTATGAGAAAAATTGTATTCACCGGAATCTGGCTATTCTTTTTACCGCTGTTATTCGTCGGTTGCGAGGATCGCTTCGACGAGTATTACGAGAAGCCGGAATGGCTCAAGGGAAGTGCGTGGGACGTACTGGAAGATCTGGGTAATTATTCGATCTTTTTGGAAGGTATCGAACTATCGGGGTACAAACCGATCATGGAGGGAAAAAATCTCGTGACGGTAATGGCCCCGGACGATCAGACTTTCTCCGCGTGGCTGAGCGATAATAACTACGCTTCGATCGGCGCGATGGAGGAGCAGGAATTGAAAAAACTGATCGGCTTCCACTTGTTGTATTACTCGTACAATAAGGAAAAACTGATCAATTTCCGTCCCGAAGGGGATCTGGCGACCGAAGAACAGAAAGCCTCCAACGCGGGTATGTACTACAAGCACCGTACCCGCAGCATCGACGCGCCGACTCAAGGATACATCGATACACTCGATAAATACGTCACCCTTTACCATCAGGAACGCTTCCTTCCGGTCTTTTCTTACCTCTATTTTCAGACCAAAGATATTGACGCCAAATCCAACTACGAATATTTTTATCCCCGGTCCACCTGGACCGGAGGAAACGACGGATTTAATGTTTCGAACGCTTCGGTTACGGAATATCAAATCCTGGCCGATAACGGTTACATCTACGTCGTGGATGCCGTTTTAGAGCCCTTGAATACCATTTTTGCCGAACTTCAAAAACGCGAGGATTACTCCGTATTCACCGAATTGTACGACAGCTACAAAACGTTTACCTACGATGCGACCTCGACCAACAATTATGCCGCCGCGTACGGAGTGGATTCGTTGTACCTCTACGAGCACGATGCATTACCGAACATCGCCCTGGAGTGGGCTACTTCCTCCTACCTGGGCTTTACTTCCAACACCTCGAGCGGATACAGCGTCTTCGCCCCGGACAATACGGCCATGAACCGGTTTTTTTCCGAATA
Organism: Rikenellaceae bacterium; assembly: GCA_021203585.1. Lineage (GTDB taxonomy): Bacteria > Bacteroidota > Bacteroidia > Bacteroidales > Rikenellaceae > JAJQAW01. Next base: position 1,137 of record JAJQAW010000111.1, on the reverse strand, counting down.
CTGGCAGGAAGGCGGGTACGCTTCACTGGATCAAGTCGAGGAACTTCCGATATCCTATCTGCTGTACCAATTGGTTTACAGCGGTTCAATTGTCTTTCCGGAGGAACTGACTCAGGGAAAACTGACCGATGTTTACGGAAACGTATTCAACGTGAACCCTGCCGAAGTGGATCAGGATGCCCGGGTGATGTGTGTCAACGGAAGTTTATACGGCATTAGCCGGATGGATACTCCGCTGTTGTATGCTTCGGTGATGGGACCTGCATTCAAGTACCGGGATTACTTGACTTTTCTGTATGCGCTCAATTATTCGGGTTCCATCACTACGTATGGGGCGTCCAATACCAATTACATTATGTTTTTTCCCGATAATGAAACGATGGAAGAGTCCGGTTATGCGGTCAATACCTATTTGGAGGGAAAAGTATTGGAATATCAACCCGAAGAAGAATGGGTTCGAGTTAGCTCTTCGCTGGCTCAGGAAATCGTGCGCATTCACACCATTCAGTCCGACCAGCCGCTCGATCCTTCGCAAAATCAGGTGCTGAGCACTCAGGTAAACTTCAATTACCTCTACCTGAAAGGGGGTCGAATCACATCGAGTTCCAATTTCAACCAGTTGCTCAACCCGGATTATACCGATTCGCCGTTTATTCCCTTTACCGAGATGTTGAATAACGGGCAGGCCTGGACCAACGGACAAGCATACGTCTACAGCAGTGATCAGGGTATGTTTGCGGCCGACGATTCAAACGGCCTGAAGAGCCTTTTCGGCACAATCAATAACGCCCGCTATTCCTTCTATCCGTTTCTGGAATTGCTAAAAAATGCCGGACTGACCTCTGATAATACCATACCGTTTTTGTTGACGGCCAATCGGTTCGTAACCTTCGTGCCGACGGGAGACGCCATCCGCGCCGCGCTGGCGGCGGATCAAATTCCCGGCATTACCGGTGGTAGTTTCGACTCGAGCGGTTGGCTGAAATACGATACGTTGAATGCCGGCGAACTGGGCGCTTATCTGATGAATTATTTTCTGACGTCCAACGACAACATCATCACTACCTATCCCTACATCGGATCCGAATTTTCCAACCGCACGTACGTTACCGCCGGCGGCGAGAATCTGACCTACAC
>JAJQAW010000118.1 GCA_021203585.1 Rikenellaceae bacterium | reverse complement strand
CATCACCACGGTAAATTGAAGCAGTCCGAGCAATAAGGCCACGAACCATTGATAAGCCGTAAATCGGCCCGGTTTGTGAGTTGATTTTTGCATGAGTTATAGGTTTTATTATACGGTTAAAGGCGGGAATAGAAATTTCCCTGGGCAAAGATGAAAGGATTATTAGAGATAAAATAGCTATATTTACCCTTAAAATAGTCTTATACAATCCAATGAATGCCCTCCCTCTCTCTTTGGTACCGGACATACTGATTCGTATGGCGAACCGATTGAATACGGACATCCGGAATGGTCGGTTGATCGTTCCTCCGGAATTCGGCCGGGGATATTGTGCCGGGTTTATCTTCAATCCGCATATCCGCCTGTTTATTATGAATTACGAATTGGATCGGGAATTGGTGATAGAAAATCCGGTGGAGGAACCGGCCGGTCGAATGATCCTTTTCAAATTCCGGCATATTTTTCCTTTCTCCTCCTCGGTCGGCTCTACGGACTCCCGGCCTGCGACCCCTTCGGTGCTGATCGCTACCAACAACCTGCGTATAGGCGAAGCCTTTCCCGTCCATTCCAACACGGCCACGATCAATATCGAAGTAGAAGCAGAATATTTGCGCGGATTATTCCCTGATCCGGAACTCTCTCCGCTCTTATCCGGCCTTCTGAGCCAGGACCAGCCGCTGCTTTTCGAGCAGGTGGTTTATCCCTCCTTGCAACGCATTGTGGAAGAGTTGACCGGCGAACGGATCGATCCGCTGTTCGAGCGGTTTTTGCTGCGGATCAAAGCCGAGGAATTGGTGTGCCGGCTGCTGATGGAACTGGCCCAACGCGGCGAAAAACAACTTTATGGACTAAACGAGGAAGATATCCGGGCTGTGTATGAGGTAAAGCGATCCATGCTCGAACGGTTGTCCGAACCGCCGCGGATCCGGCAGTTAGCAGCCCGTGCGCACATGAGTCCCTCGAAGCTAAACCGGTTGTTCGGCCAAGTGTTCGGAGCCAGTGTATTTCACTATTACCAGGCACACCGCATGAAGGAAGCGGCGCGGCTGTTGAAAGAGGAGCTCCTATCGGTCTCCGATACCGGTTATCGGTTAGGGTTTACTAACCTCAGCCATTTTTCGCGGATCTTTAAACGGCATATCGGAATGAAGCCGAAACAATTCAGCCGAACGTAGAAAAATTTTGGAAATTAAAATTTGTGCATTATATTTGCGGAATCGAAGTAAAATCGAAACGATGAATTTTAGCAAGACGAATAATTTTTGGTGGTGGCGTTCACAACTTTTCCGGTCGTGAATGAGAAGCCGTATTTGTCTGTAGTATAAATAATACCAGAGCGGGGCTGTCGGATTCACGACGGCCCCGCTTCTTTTTGATCCGCATTCAAACTTACAAAAACAACCATACGATGAATTATCATGTAAACGAGGAAGGCTATTACGGCGAGTTCGGGGGAGCGTACATCCCGGAAATCCTCCACGGCAACGTGGAGCGGCTCAAACGGGAATACCTGCAAATCATGGAGTCTCCGGATTTCCGCCGGGAATTCGACGCGCTCATGCGGGATTACGTGGGACGGCCTTCGCCCCTGTATTACGCCAAACGGCTCTCGGAGAAGTATGGCACCCGGATTTACCTCAAACGGGAAGATTTGAACCATACCGGGGCGCATAAGATCAACAATGCGATCGGGCAGGTACTCCTGGCCCGGCGGATGGGCAAAACCCGGATTATTGCCGAGACCGGCGCCGGGCAGCACGGCGTGGCTACAGCCACGGTGTGCGCCCTGATGGGGATACCGTGCGTGGTGTACATGGGCAAAACCGATACCGAGCGGCAACGGTTGAACGTGCGGAAAATGGAGATGCTCGGCGCCGAAGTCCGTCCGGTGACCAGCGGGAATATGACCCTGAAGGATGCCACCAACGAGGCGATCCGCGACTGGTGCTGCAACCCGTCGGATACCCATTACGTGATCGGCTCGGTAGTGGGGCCCCATCCTTATCCGGATATGGTCACCCGCTTCCAGGCCATCATCAGCGAGGAAATCAGAGAACAACTGCAGCAGCAGGAGGGCCGCGGCTATCCGGATTACCTGATCGCCTGCGTAGGAGGGGGAAGCAATGCCGCCGGAACGTTTTACCATTACCTGAACGACGAGCGGGTGAAACTAGTGGCCGCCGAGGCCGCCGGAATGGGCGTAAATACGACGGAAACTGCCGCTACCATTCTGTTGGGAAAACGGGGCATCATCCACGGCAGCCGCACCTTCGTCATGCAGGACGAGGACGGCCAGATCATCGAACCCTATTCCGTCTCCGCCGGGCTGGATTATCCGGGCATCGGCCCGCTGCATGCCCACTTGGCGGACTCAGGGCGCACGGAAGTGTTGGCCGTTACCGACCGCCAGGCGCTGGATGCGGCGAAAGAACTGACGCTGCTGGAAGGGATCATCCCGGCGCTCGAATCGAGCCATGCCCTGGGCGTATTCCAACACAAAACCTTCCGTCCGGACAACCTGGTCGTATTGACCCTGTCGGGCCGGGGGGACAAGGATATGGAAACTTACATCGATCATTTCCCCCAACACCAATAAGCCATGAAAACACAAATCACCTGCATCCGCCGCAAACAACTGGCCGACCTGCAAACCCCGGTCAGCATTTACCTGAAAGTACGCGATATGTATCCACAGTCGGCCCTGCTCGAAAGCTCGGACTACCACTCCACCGAAAACAGCTTTTCGTTTATCGGCATCGAGCCGCTGGCCCGCTTCTCGGTCAAAAACGGGAAAATCACCGAACAGTACCCCGACGGGACGATCACCCAGAAAAGCGTCGGGGAGGCAGCGGTCACCGATGCGCTGGATCAGTTCGTGCACAGCTTCCAGGTGGAAGGTGAAACCAACGGGGAGAACGGCTTCTTCGGCTATACCGCTTACGATGCCGTACGCTATTTTGAAGACGTGGACTTTGCCGACCGCGAAAACAACCTTTCCAATATGCCGGAAATGGTGTATATCCTCTACCGGTTCGTGATCGCCGTAGACCACCTGAGGAACGAAATGACGGTCACGGAAAATATCACCGAAAACGCCGTCTCCAAAATGGAAGACCTACTGTCGGTGATCGACAGCCGCAATTTCCCCGAATACGGATTCTCCACCCGCGGCGAAAAAACCTCGACCCTCACCGACGATCAATACAAAGGAATGGTCGAGCAGGGAATCAAACACTGCTACCACGGCGATGTATTCCAGATCGTGCTCTCCCGGAGATTCGAACAAGCCTTCATGGGGGACGACTTTAAGGTGTACCGTGCCCTGAGGTCGATCAATCCCTCTCCCTACCTGTTTTATTTCGACTTCGGCTCCTACCGCGTTTTCGGCTCCTCGCCGGAAACCCACCTCAAAATCAAAGACCACACGGCAACCATCGACCCCATCGCCGGCACCTTCCACCGCACCGGACAGGATAAAAAAGACCAGGAATTAGCCCGGGAACTCCTGGCCGACCCCAAAGAAAACGCGGAACACGTCATGCTGGTCGACCTGGCCCGAAACGACCTGAGCCGGAATACGACCCAGGTTCACGTAGAAACCTACAAGGAAATCCAGTTCTATTCGCATGTCATCCACATGGTCTCCCGTGTATCGGGAACCATACCCGAAGGCGTGAACCGGATCAAGCTCTTCGCCGATACCTTTCCCGTAGGTACCCTTTCGGGAGCCCCCAAAGTACGGGCGATGCAGTTGATCGACTGCATCGAACCACACACCCGGGGAATTTACGGCGGATGCATCGGACATATCGGTTTCGACGGAAACCTGAACCAGGCCATTACCATCCGAACCTTCGTCAGCCGGAATAATACCCTTTACTATCAGGCCGGTGCCGGGATCGTCGCCAAATCCAATCCGGAAAACGAACTGCAGGAAGTGAACAGCAAGTTGGGAGCCCTGCAAAAAGCCATCGATATGGCCGGCAGCCTCTGAACAGGCTGGAACTGGC
>JAJQAW010000086.1 GCA_021203585.1 Rikenellaceae bacterium | reverse complement strand
CATCAAGGGGTTATGGTTTCGAAGAAAAACCGGATCATTGCATAGCAAAAAATAAGCCGACAAGCCAAAGCCCGGAATACAGGCAATACGGCCGGCGGAATTCTTTTTCCACGTTTCATCGGAATTTCCGTTCCACGGCGGGTATACGGTTCGTGCAGCGCATGTATTTTAAACGGGTAAGTACGAACCGAAAAAAGATCATCGATTGCATGGAGTAACGGAGCGATTCTTCCGGACAAATATAACATTGCCGACCGGAATTCGGGCCGATAATTGTACCTTTGTCATACGGTTCACGCAAAACGATGACAAAACTTACATTTTTAGGTACAGGCACCTCGCAAGGCGTACCCATGATCGGGTGTCATTGCCGGGTATGCGACTCCCCGGATTCGTCGGACAAACGGCTCCGTTCCAGTGTGCTGATCGAGCAGGGGGACGTAAGTATAGTCATTGACAGCGGCCCCGATTTCCGGCAGCAAATGCTTCGCGAACAGGTAAACCGGCTGGATGCCATTCTTTTTACCCATAACCACAAAGACCACATCGCCGGATTGGACGATGTTCGGGCCTATAATTACATTCAGGGTGTACCGATGGATGTGTACGGTGAACCGTATGTCCTGGAAACGTTGAAACGGGAATTCGGCTACGCTTTTGCCCGGGATCGATACCCCGGAGTTCCGGAAATCAACCTGCATCGGATCGACCGGGAGCCGTTTCAGGTAAAAGGGGTGACGGTTATCCCGATTCGGGGCTATCACATGCGTTTACCCGTACTGGGATTCCGAATCGGCCGGTTGGCTTACCTAACCGATATGAACCGGATCGATGCCGAGGAGATCGACCGGTTGAAAGGAGTGGAAATTCTGGTCGTCAATGCCTTGCGGCACGAAAAACATTTGTCGCATTTTTCCTTATCCGAGGCCTTGGAGGTTATCGGTCGGGTAAACCCCGACCGGGCTTATCTGACCCATATTTCACACCAATTGGGTCGTCACGCCGAAGCCGATCCGCGACTGGCGGCCAACTATATTTATTATGCCTACGACGGGCTGAAAATCCAAACCCATGACCTGTAAAACCGATATTCTTCTGGTTACCCCACCGTTGTTGCAACCCAATACGGCTTATCCGGCAACGGCATATCTGAAATCCTACCTTGGCCAACAGGGATTCCGGGCCGAACAGTACGATCTGTCGATCCAATTGCTCAATGCCATTTTTTCAGCCGGTTTCCTGACCGAAATATTCGATCGTTATACTGCCGGCGAGGATCCCAATATCCAGCGGATTTTCCGGCTGCGAGCCAGTTATACCGGAACGATCGAACCGGTGATTCGGTTTTTGCAGGGAAACGACCCTACGGTGGCGAACCTGATTTGTTCGGCCGATTTCCTGCCGCAGGCCGGACGTTTCGAGTTCATCGAAGATATCGAAACGGCTTACGGCACGATAGGGATGATCGATTGCGCCAAATACTTGGCTACTCTTTACCTGGAAGATATTGCCGATTTTTTGCGGGCTACCGTTGCTCCGCATTTCGGTTTGGTCCGCTACGCGGAAAAAATTTCGCTTTCGGTTCCGGAATTTGCCCTGCTGGAAACCGAATTGGCCAAACCGCTCAATCCGATGGAGGAACGAATGCTGGAATTGTTGGAGGAACAGATACGGGAAAAAAATCCGAACCATATCGGATTTACGATCCCGTTTCCGGGGAATTTATTATCCGCTTTGCAATGCGCCCGGCACATTAAAAAACGGCATCCGGGATTACCGGTTATTTTCGGTGGAGGGTATCCGACCACCGAATTGCGCTCGTTGACCGATGCGGGGATATTCCAGTATGTGGATTACATCGTCTTGGACGGAGGGGAAATTCCATTGCGGCAACTACTGAGCGGTGAAAAACCGGTTCGAACGTTTACCTGCGTGGAAGGCCGCGTTATCTTTTCCGGCCACCCGACAGAAGAAATTCACCACCGGGATCGGGGATGTCCGGATTTGAGCGGATTGCCCTGGGAGAAATACTTCTCGCTGGTCGATACCGCCAATCCGATGCAACGGCTCTGGAGCGACGGGCGTTGGAATAAAATGATTCTGGCGCACGGTTGTTATTGGGCCCAATGTGCTTTCTGCGATACCTCGTTGGATTACATCTGCCGGTACGAGGCTTTAGATGCCGTTACGGTGGTGGATTACATGGAGCGGATGATCGCTCAATCCGGACAAACCGGATTTCATTTCGTCGATGAGGCCGCTCCACCCCGGTTGCTGAAAGAAATGGCTTTGGAAATTATCCGTCGCGGTTTGAAAGTCTCGTGGTGGGGAAACATCCGTTTTGAATCCGCTTTTACAGGCGACCTGTGTCTGTTATTGGCCGCGTCCGGATGTATTGCGGTCTCGGGTGGGGTAGAGACTGCCTCGAACCGGTTGCTGGAGAAAATGAATAAAGGCGTTTCGATCGAACAACTAACCTTGGTGTTGCGGAATTTTTATTATGCCGGGATCATGGTGCACGCCTACCTGATGTACGGTTTTCCTTCGCAGACTCTCCCGGAAACGGTCGATGCGCTCGAAGTGGTCCGCCAGCTGTTTCAAGCGGAATTGATCACTTCGGCTTTTTGGCATCGGTATGCCATGACCGTACATGCCCCTTCGGGGAAAAATCCGGCAGATTTCGGGGTGCGTATTAAAAATAAACCGCCGCATCCGTTTGCCAATAATGAAATCCATTTCGCCGAAGACCGCTCCTATAACGTTGCGGCGGCCGGAGATTCCCTCCGGCAGGCTACCTTTCAGTATATGCGGCAAACGGCTTTCGAAAAACCGGTCCACACCTGGTTCGAAGGGCGCGCACCGCAGACCTCCCACGAGCCTACCCTGGTTACGGACCAGTTAATCAAACCGGATGGTTCGCGGATGTACGACCAGAGGGCGCGGTTGATCTTTGTCGGCAATACCCCTCAGCGGACGGCCGATGGGCTGCTGTTCACGGGAAATGCCAAAGAAAAATCCCTCAAATTCTCAGATGCGCAGGCCGACTTTCTGATGGAAATTATAGCGCTTGTTTCGGATTTATCCCGACGAATTACCTTGGAACAGGTAAAAACAATCTACTCCCGGTATAGTGAAGAACCGTTTCTGTATTTTTACCATTCCAAAAAGTGGGATATCTTGCGCCTTTACGGACTATGGCAGATTTGAAGGTAGAAGGTACAGGAAAGCTGACTCATCCGGCAGGAAGAAGTTGAAATAACTCCCGGAGTGAGGTTTATCGCTTATGCGGTCCATGAAAGAAAATGGTGATATTGCCTGATCCCACGCAGTAGGAAAGGCAGCATGGGTTCCCATACTTTTTCAGAATTTCCCGCCTGACCTTTAATTGTCTGTTTGTCCCTGAGTTCCGGTTTTTTGAAAAACTCTTACCGGAGCATTCGGGAATCCCGCGACCGTTTCCTCCACGCTCGAATATACCCGTATTCCTCATCCTTTGGTAAGGGATTGTCTGCTGATACCGCCCAGATCCCTCTGGAAAGCACTCCCCTGAATAATCCAACATCTATCACGAGGCTATTCCGTTCGATTTTTCCAGCAAAAAAAACGATCCGAACGCTCTCTCCGATTCACTGTCCGAGGAATACCGTTCTTTAAAGAAATCGGTTTATCGATGACTTTGCGAAAACAAGACCATCCGGTCTGCCGGATTTCAATTCCCGGATATTTGCGGGATAGGGTAAGTGCGAGAGATCCAGGGTTTCGGGAGAATCCGCAGGATCGGTCCCGTCCGAATCGCGGTCACTTTCATCGCCCACGACCGGCATCCCCGAGAGTGGAAGAGTAGATCGGCTGAACCTCTGAAAAACCAATCAAAGAAGAGCATGAACCAGGATGGTACTTCCGCTGGTAAGAAAAGTTTTTCGGTCCCTTGGTGGGCAAAGCATCTGTTCGGGTACTTTCTTTCTTAGTAATTTTTATCCGGATCGAGAGCGGTAATGCCGATCGGTTAATGG
>JAJQAW010000370.1 GCA_021203585.1 Rikenellaceae bacterium | reverse complement strand
AGCTAATGGTAGAATGATTTAGAGCGTTTCATTGACTTATTTTGTACTGTGAAAATCAGGCCAGGTTTTCACGAGAAAACAAAGATTCCGCCGTCCACGTTTCCCCGCCCCGGCTTCGTCTTGGACGATCACCGGTTCCGGCGGCAAATCCACCGATACAAATGAAACGATTTCCGGATGAGGAGTGGTAAAAGGTAGGTTTAGTATAAGTCATCCGCAGTAAGGAGGTGGAAACCACTCCCCGCCTCCTTATTTGTCGGAAAACAACCTGCATCATTTCAAAAAAGGAATGAAAAGAAAATAAAACAAACAAACACAACAATCATACTCAAAAAGGGTGGCTGATAAAATAAGTTCGCACACAACAAATATACTCCTTTAACAGAATACACTGTCAGCTATGGGAGATTGTCAGTAGGGACTACTCACAAAATTTCACAGGGAATTCGGGTAACCGGGTTCCCTGTCCTGTTTTGGGACGCTTCCCTTTCTGCCCCACAAGCTTTTAAACTGAAAGTATAAAAAACCCATCCGGGAACCGTTCCTCGGAATACCGGGTCATTCCAATAGGAAAAGAGGTAGCGCAAGGCGTGGAAAAGATCAACCGAAGGTCGATCCGTCAGACCAGTAGCGCGATGCTGCCGGATCGAGACCATCGGCAGCAACACCGGATTTTGGCCCGTTTTCTGACCATCGGTAAACCATTTCCGGTACCACACCGAAGGAACGGTAACCCGGCAAAGAATGGCTTATTCGCTTGGTGATTTTCCGGTCAAATTATTGAACCGATGCTCTTCATTGCGGCTTATGGTTTTCCACTTGGCGGATGCGGTTTCCCGTAAATTCCATTTGGATAACGGGTGTATCCAATACCGGATACAACTGAAGGGCCAACCCCATCGTTCCGGTTTACCGGCGCCGAATTTTCCGCTTCGGTTATGTGGACCGAAGAGGCCGCGCGAAGAACCACCGCCGCGTATTCGCTCCGATCGATCCGCTGAGAGGAAGACAGAAAGAGCTTTTTCAATGGCATTCCTGTTGTATCACCGAGTGAATCGGGTTTTAGACCCACCGTGCCACATAGCAAAAAGCCCGGACGAAAGACTCTTCGCCGGGCTTATCACTCGATGAGTTTTTCGAAAACCTATGAATTCGCCGTTGCTTTCTTCTTTCTGGAACGTCTTTGGTTTATGCCCCGTTTAATCCAGAGGTAATAACCGGTCAACGGGAGGGAGGTCCCGAACAAGGCGGCCAGGAAGGTGAGGATCCGGGAGAAATATCCACCCCAGCTGCCCACGTGCATCGTGTAAATCCATCCCCGCATTTTACCCGCTTTTTCCTGCTCTTTGTAGAGGCTGACTCCCGTGATCTCTCCGGTCGGGGCATCGTAAGTATACCGGTCCGAAGCGCGTTGGTTGCCCCAACCGCTAAACGATACGCTGGCCGCGGCCGCCGACAGACTGATCTGTTTGTAATCCGGATTTTGAGCCGCTACCTGTTCATAAACTTTCTGCCATTGGGCGTATGGGTTTGCCGGAGCACGATTGCCACGGCCCTCGCCTGCTCTTTCCGGTCTGCCGCCCCCCGGATTTCCTTCGCCGTACGCCCGTTCTCCGCGGCCTTGACCCTCACCACGGCCCTCCCGGGCGGAACTTTCCCCGCGCCCTTCGCGATCACCCCGGTAGCGGCCTTGCGGATGCCCTTCGGAGCGCTCACCACGGCCGTGCCCATCTCCTGGATTTCCGTCCACGCGTTCATTCCGAGCCCATTCATTCCCCGATTCTTCGGTCGAAAGGCTGCCGGAACGTTGTTCAGTGCGGCTCCTGCTTTCTCCCCTTGTTTCACCGCCTTCTCCGTTGCCGGTACGGATTTGAGCTGCGGCAGCATCTTTCTCATTACCTGCTTGGTTATCTACCTGTTGCAAATACTCCGCTACGGCTGAAGTTTGTCCCGAACGTTCGCCGTGCGAGGACCCGCCCGATGGAGATTGTCCGCCGGGAGCGCCATGTCCGCCTCCCTGCTGCATCTCCACTCCGAATACTTTGTAGAATCCGGCGCGGTACCAGGAGAACGACCAGGTCAGACCCGTAAGGGCCATAATCAACAACAGGATTAAGGCGTATATACCGCCTGCCACATGCAAATCGTACCAAAACCGTTTCAGTCCCTTATTGACCGAAATTTTCAGGCGGTTTTTCAGCGCCTTCCGGCTTTTGGGTATCCAGATAATGAGTCCGGTAATCAGAACGAAAACGAAGACCAGCGTGCTGATGCCTACCATCAATTTTCCGACAAACACACCGCCGTCCGGTTTCATCGAATCCAGCAGCCAGCGGTGCGCCCGGAACATGGTCGTAAAGAAGGCCGCACGCTGGTATTGCCATTTCACTTCACCCGTATATTGATCCACATAGACCGAAGCGCGGCGAGGTTGCGAGAGCCCCATCTGGTAGGCCTTCTTCGGATTCGGCGATATATTGACCGACGATATGGTCACACTGTCCGGCAGAGTTGCCGATACTTGGGCCACCAGCCGATCGATCGGCAGCGGTCGTTCCGCCACCTCTTTCACATAGTAGCGGTCGCGGTAGCAAAGTTGCATGAATTCCTGCTCGAAGACGAGCATGGCCCCCGTAAAACAGATGATCGAAATGATCAACCCGAAGGGAACGGAGAGCCAGAGGTGAATTTTTTTGAAAATCTTCTTCATGATGCTAAAGTATGATAAACCGACCCGGACATCGCTGTCGGGCCGGTAAATGATTTGGTAGGATCGGATTATTGGTAATCCAGCCGTCCGACAGCGCTAATGCTGGTGCTTCGGTCGACGGATAGTCCTTTAGTAGCCGTAGCGGTCACCGGATCGATCACGTAAACGGCCGGTAAGGCTCCGTCGGTGGTTACGGTCGGCATATAGGCTTTGCCGTTTTCAAAGGTCGGGAAGTTTCCGAAACTACCGATGGAGGTATATTCCGGTATGCCGGTTACCCAGGTAAAGGTTTCGGAACCCGCTTGAAATATGGCCAGTCGACGGGTCGTTACGCTGCTCGAAGAAGAAGACTTGTCTTCCGGGGTATCGAACATCCGCAAAAGGAAGTAATCTTCCGTGATGTGCCAAACGTTGAATAAGCGGCATCCGCCCGATCTGGCTTCGATATCCACATAATAATCGTCGAAAGCTTCCGAGTTGGTCGGAATACGGATCACGCCCGATTTCTTTTCCGTTACCTGACGCGAATCGGTATTGCTGACCGAATTACTGGAAGAGAAGACATAGATATTTCCCTGGTCGTCCATGTCGATCGTCGAATAAAATTGGGATTGCATGCGGGAAGTGGCATACTGCAAACGATCATCTTCGATGATGGTGGGATTTTCGAAGCCGATTCCACTGTAGATAGCTATCCAGCAGGTGTTTGGATGAACGGTGGTGGAGATGGAATAGGTCTCCGTACTTTCATTGTAGACGATCAGGTCTTCGTATTCATCCGGAACCAGGCCCCGAACGATGGCCGAGTGGCTGTACCCCTGCGGGCAAAGGGCGGTAAAGAATTTGCCGTCGCGTTGCAGGATTCCCGATACCGTGTAATATTCGCCGTTACCGGTCATATTTTCCGTGACAACCGTTTTGGTGGAAAGCGTTTCCTTTTCCATGTCGATGTAACTGAACGTCACACCGTATTGGGGATTGCCGTTGGCATCCAGTGAGGTAGTCGCTCCGGAAGCCGCCATGATCAGGTAGTCTCCGTAAATGCCGTATGTGGTGAAGCGGCTGGTAACTTCGTACGTGCGGTCGCGTTGCTGTACCTCTCCGTTGGCATCCAGGTAATACGAAGAACACAGACCCGCGTTGCCCTGAGCGTATACCAAGCGGTACAAGTACTTGTTATAAGGATACAGGTAGGCGGTACCGGAAGCCTCTTCCCAACCCTCTTCGGTAGATATCTGCCCGCTTTCCAGGGTCGAAGACTCGATCAGGTATACCGCATCGCCACTGGAAGCGGCTACCACATAGGCCGAAACCGTTTCTTCATCTCCTC
>JAJQAW010000243.1 GCA_021203585.1 Rikenellaceae bacterium | reverse complement strand
TCCGAGAGTTATTCGGTTTGATCGATCTATGCGAACGCATTTGCAATCGGGGAGATTTCTTTCCCAACGACCGGGAAGTCCACTTTTTCTTCTCGAAGACCCTTTTGCCCAACGATGTGACCATCATCGAGAGCGACGAATTGAACCAGGTCATCCTGTACGCCAATTACCACCATCCGATTTCGAGTATCGGCATCCATACCTTTCATCTCTTCCGGCAGTGGTTCAATCGGTGGATGCACTCCTCGAACATCATCAGCGCCAGCGACCCGGAACAACGATACGACTTTTTTCGCCGGCAAAGAAATTATTTGGGCCATCTGCAGAATAAGCTGGCACTGTTCTGAGAACCGAATACCCTTTCTGGATCGGAGCTTCGGCCGGTAAAAAGGAACTGCGGGCGGGTATTTAGTAGAAGGGACCAAAATTCCGGCCGGCTGTTCCGGCCGGCTGGACGGTTATTTACTGTAAATACCCGGGCAGCGATGCCCGGGCTTGTACGTCTTCCTGGTTTTGTGTATCTTATACGGCAACAACAAAAAACCCGACTGCGATAAAATTCATTTTCTCTGTCCTGCTCTGTATGGGGCTGAGTTCGTGCAAAACCCAGGATTCCCATTCCAAGCACATCGATTCGATCTCCGGGTATAACCGGCAGGAAATCGAAAAAATCCGGAATGCTGTAAAAAATGCGGTCATCCAAGCTTATGGAAATATGATTGCGGCCTGCAACATCGGAGTACAAAATACATTTGCATCGTTATTTGGATTCAATATCTTTGAGGGTATGAAAGCAAACGCCATGATGCAGCATATGAGTTCTTCGTCCGCATGGACGGAGATTTCCATCTCCGAAGCCCAGCATTATGCCAATCAAGGGTACTTTGTGGTAGCCGGTTGGGAAATCCTTCGGGAGGAAGTGGTCATGTGATGGTAGTTGTGCCCGGTGAAGAAGTATATAATGCTAAATGGGGTTATGTTCCCATGGTAATGGATACAGGCCTTAATCATCGCTCAGAATCTCAATCTTTGCCTAAAAATCTGGGATATGATAAAAAATCAGGTACCAAATTTTACCTATACAAATAAAAAGTTATGAAAACAGTATATCTTTTTTTGTTAGGAGCCTTGTGCATATGCTCCTATACCATGCAGGCTCAATCTGCCATTTTTGATATCCAACCAAACTCTTCCATAGAATCAAAGAGCTATTTTGTTGATCCTCTGCTTTGGTATAATCATTTAAATTCACTGGCCCCTTATCAGGTGGAGAAAGAAACTTTGGATTCCATTTATGAAATAACTCTAAACAATTATCGGGGCTTGGAAGATGACGGGGGATATTTTCGGAACATCATCATTTCTTATAAAAACACCGAGATTTTGAATATCCGGCAGGCGGAAGGTTGGACAAAGATCGACGATCGGTTTGCCGCCTGGAGGGAATCGGAATATTTTATGCAGGTGGATTTGGGAAGCGGTCGGCTTGCCTTGATATTCGTAGGAGCCCCGTATGCCGGTGATCCGCAACAACTGACGATAGTGGTCCTTGATCACGGTCAAGCGAGCGTAGTTTTTCATGGCAAATATTTTATAAATGCCGTCACTTCCCCCTTTGAGATGGAAGTACAATTCAATTTTCCGGATTACTACTCTCCGGAAAGGCGGTTGCCCGAAGATATTTTACACCGGATTTATCTTGAAAACGGCGTGTTGTATTTTCAAGATTTGTAGCCGCTGCGCTGACTGAATAACCGGAGCGGGTAGAAAAGGACAGGGTCCCGCTCCGGTTTTTTTGTATATTTACCCGAACTAATCGACCCGACCGCTATGGCGCTCTTCATACGGATATTATGGATTTTACCTTTGATTTTTTGGTCGGTACTGTTGTTGCCGACGGGGCTCTTGCTTCGGCAAATCACTTCCGATCACCTTACAGGGGAGCTCGGTTTGATTCTTTGTGTGGGGTTATGCGGCGCATCGTTACTTCTGAGCCCACACCGTAAACCGGTTCTGATCACTGTGACCGATCTGTTGGCCGCCGGATACATGGCCTATATGACGATCCAGGCTACCGTGCTACGGCCGCATCCGGTTCCGGGTATCCTGGTATTGAAATTCCTTTCGGTAGGAACCATGTATGTTGCCGTGCGAACGATGGATTCCCGGCAAAGGCGTTGCGGGTTGGCCCTCGTCGGCGCATTCGCGTTGCTGGAATCTCTGTTTATCCTGCTGCAGCGAGGGGGTATGTTGGCGAGCCGGCACTTGCTGTTCAACCATACCGGTTCATTTTTTAATCCCGGATTAGCCGGAGGATTTCTGGCCTGCGGACTGTGCATACTGGGGTACTTTTTTCTCCGGACCTCGAATCGAGTCCGGAAAATAGCCCTGGCGGCCGGCGCGTTGCCCTTGGTATATGCCCTGTTTTTGACCGATTCCAGAGCCGGTTGGTTAGCTGCCCTGGCCGGAGGGGGATATGGATTGTGGATGCGGTATGGTCGAGCCGTTCCAGGGGGGAAAGGCTTGTCGGGGAAGCGCCTCGGAATCTGGAGTATAGGTATCCTTGCTCTCTGGGTAGGCCTGCTTGGGTTGTACCGGTATAAAACCGATTCGGCCGACGGAAGATTATTTATCTGGAGAAACACACTGGCCATGGTTCGGGAAAAACCGCTGTCCGGACACGGCTTCGGAACGCTTCGGGAAATTTATCCCCGATACCAGGCCCGTTTTTTTCGGGCACATCCGGATTCTTCCAGGGCGCTGGTAGCAGCCAGCCCTTTTCATCCGTTTAATGAGTATCTTTCCGTGCTGGCAGCACACGGAGTAATCGGGTTCTTATTCCTTGCCGGAATTCTGGTATCCGTGTTTTGCCGTCCAACGCCCGGTCCGCAACCCTCCTGCCGATCGGTGTTGGCGACTTACTGTGTGTTTGCTTTTTTTCATACCCCTCCGGAGATTATCGAATGCTGCTCCTTCTTCTCTTCCTGGTGGCTGCCAATCCCAGTAAACCGATTTTAACGCTTTCTGCCTCCAGGGCCGGTTCGGGAATGGCGACCCTTTTCCTGTGGGGTGCACTGGGGGTGGGAGGTTGGCATCTCCGGGAATACCGGCGGATTCAATCCCTGTTCGACCGGCAGGTCCCGTTTACGGAAGAGCAGTATCGAAAAATACGCTTCGATCCGGTGTTGCTGCAAAATTACCGGCTCTGTACGGCACACCGCTTACCGTCTTCCCTGCAAACGGAAGCGTTCCGGGATTACGTGGTTCTTTGTCCGACGCCTGCCGGTTTGTGCGAATTGGGAAGAGCATACCTGCAAATCGGCCGGATAGCCGATGCGGAAGCATTATTCGAGTGGGCCTGGCAAATCAACCCTTCGTTGGTTACGCCCGCTTACGAACTTTTTTTATTGTACCGGCAGGAAGGTATGCCGGAAAAAATGCGCGCCTGGGGGGAAAGATTGCTCGGACAACCGGTCAAAAAAGAGGGAACGACCACCCTGAAAATGAGGGC
The DNA here is from genome assembly GCA_021203585.1 of Rikenellaceae bacterium. Taxonomy (GTDB): domain Bacteria; phylum Bacteroidota; class Bacteroidia; order Bacteroidales; family Rikenellaceae; genus JAJQAW01. The sequence goes on along the minus strand of JAJQAW010000243.1, from coordinate 533 downwards.
TTACGTGGAGCAAGCCTTCCTTTCCGAATTCGGGGAACGGGGGAATTTACCCTAATGGCTGCCCGTCACGGGGGGACCGGATAAACGGGCATGACCCCGAGCGAGTGTAGATCGGGTAATGCGGATCCTCCGAAAATTCACCGGTAAAGCTGCTTATCGGACTATTGATCAGAAGTTCACGGAATACCGAGAAGATGGGTGAACGGATTTCCGGTGGACCGAAACCCGTTCAAGGGCCGTCAATACGCCGCTTGGGGAGTACTGATCCGAATGAGCTTATGATTGACGAACTCCAAGATGCCTTCGGTGGAAAGTTCGCGTCCGTATCCGGAATTTTTGACTCCTCCGAAAGGTAATTCGGCCATCGAGGTAGTGAGGTGATTGACAAAGACCATCCCCGATTCGATGCGCCGGGCCGTTGCGATGGCTTTTTGCTCGTCTTTGGAAACAATGGTCGCTCCCAATCCGTATTTCGCATCGTTGGCCAAAGCGATGGCCTGATCGATGTCCTTTACGGCATAGATGGCCAGCAC
>JAJQAW010000046.1 GCA_021203585.1 Rikenellaceae bacterium | reverse complement strand
GGCCTGTATCATTAAATGATCCTTTTTTGAAGCTTCCGGCTGTGCGAAAACCGGAAGAATCAAAACGAAACCAAATGAAAGGCGAACTACTCAAAGAGGAACTGGTGTAAAGAGCCGGAATTTCCTGCTGCCGTCCTTTAATCTGCCCTATCCCTTCCGTATACACTTTCGGCCCCCCGAAACGGATCGTTGCATGCTTACGGATCGCCTGTTAAGACCCACTATTCTAACTACATATGGTCTAATTAAAAAACTAAAGGAACAGGCGAACAGCGAACATTTTTTTTCCTATCGGCACAGCGACCAGGCCGCGGACCGATCCAATGGACCAAACTATTAACACTAATCTAAAAGCTTATGAATGCAGTTTTACAAAACAAAGCGGCAGTGCCCTTTCGTAGGGCTTTCGGTTTACTACCGGTACTTCCATGGGCTGTTTTGGCGTGGACGGGGACAGCACAAATCCGGGCACAAGCCCCGCAGACTGTCCGGGGAACCGTGAAGGACGAACAGGGAAATCCGGTAGCCGGCGTCAATATCTATGATAAATCCCGCACCAATATCGGAACGGCTACCAATGAACAGGGACAGTACACATTGAGGAACGCGGCTTCCGAAACCACACTGGTATTCAGTATGATCGGGTTTCAGTCGCAGGAAATCGCGGTACAATCCCACACAGTGATCGATGTAATCCTGCGCGAAGATACGGAGTACATCGAAGCGGTGACCGTAGAAGTGCCGATCGGTTACGGAACCGTAAACAAACGAAATTCTACGGCCGCGATGGAAGTGGTCAACATGGAGGATATCGTGGACATTCCGGTGATGAACCTGGCCGAGGCTCTGGTCGGCCGGATACCGGGGTTGAGCGTGAGTAACCTCAATTACCGGCCGGGGCAGGGTTCCGCTACTTTTTTGGTTCGCAACACCTACAGTACCAGTACGCTCGGAGGGAAAGACCCCGGCGACGGCGCTCCGCTGATCATTATCGACGATGTGCCGCAAGTTACCCAGGGAACATCCCAGTATAATTCCAGTGTAGATGAATTGAATGCGTTGAACCCCAATGATCTAGAAAGCATAGTAGTGCTGAAGGACGCGGCTGCGGCGATCTACGGGGCGAAAGGAGCGCAGGGGGCTATTCTGATCAAGACCAAACGAGGCCGGGCCGGAGAAGCCCGCATCAGCTACAGCGGCAATATCGGTTGGAACGACATCGCCGGTCGCAAACCCAGGATGATGTCCGGGGAGCAATTGGCCGTTTTTTGGAACAAACTGCAAAGCGCCCACAGGGAGACCAACGAGCGGTATTATTATTCGGACGAGGAGATCGCACGCATTCGGGACCTGAATTACGACTGGCTGGACGAGGCGTGGCACAAAGGTTTTACCACCCGCCATTCTCTTAGCCTGAGTGGGGGAACCGAAAGAACCACCTATCACGCCAGCGGTTCCTACCTCACCCAGGGTGAAAATATGGGTCATTACACTCAATACAACAACTGGGGATTCCGCTCGGGATTGAATACCCGTATCGGGAAGGGCCTGAAGGTGGACTTTCAACTCTTCGGAACCTCCAGGCAATCGAAAAAACCCTATTCCCGTCCCGTCGGCGAGGGAGCGGATTACCAAACCATGCTGCGCATGCCGCAATGGATTCCCTGGCAGGTACAGGATGAGCAGGGACAGTGGCAATACGTGGCTCCTTATCTGAATATCCGTTCGGTTCCCGCTAACAATGCCAACGACCTGTCGGCGGCCAATTACTTCGCACTGGACGATGCGGGGAATTATTCCGGCGGCAACGATTTCTCCTACACCCTTCAGGGCAGTGTGCTCTGGGAGGTCCCCTGGGTGCAGGGATTGTCCGTCAAGGGTTCCCTGACCCAAACCGAATCGTTCAGCAAAAATCTCGAATACGGCCGCACTTATTCCTACCTCCGTCCCACCAACAACAACGAGCTAGGACACCACCTGTACGAAGATATGGAATTTACCATGGCCGAGTACAGCCGCTCCTCCCGGGCGCTGTACGACCGGAGTAATGCCAAACGTCTGCAGATGAACGCTTTTGTTTCGTACAACCGGGATTTCGGCGATCACCATGTGGACGCTATGGTCTCTGTGGAACGGGGAGAAGAGGAGTACGAGTTCAACCGCATGTACTACCAATATCCGTTCCACGACTATTTCGACGAGACCACCGGAACATCCGGCACGTGGGATTCCAATACCATCAGCCGGAATGCTTCCGGGTCACTCTCTTACCTCGGCCGGGCCAATTATTCTTACCTGAACCGCTATTTCCTGACCTTCGTGTTCCGCAGCGATGCCTCGACGAAATTCGCTCCGGAAAATTACTGGGGTTTCTTTCCCTCCGTAGCCGCCGCCTGGATCATCTCGGACGAAGATTTTTTCCGTTCCGTACGGGGAGTCGATTTCCTCAAACTGCGTTTATCCTGGGGTAAATCCGGTGCGGACAATACCAAGATGTGGCAATGGCTGCAAACCTTCGAACTCGAAACCTTCAAAGGAGCGATGTTCGGAACGGCCGAAGATGTCCGCTATACGGATGGACTGAAAATGAGCATTTCACCCAACCGGGATATGAAATGGAGCGATTCCTATAAATATAATTTAGGAGTGGATGCGCGTTTTCTGCGCGGGCGTTTATCCGCTTCCGTAGATTTGTGGTACGTGCAGGATAAAAATATCCTCAGTACTCGTTCGGACGACTGGCCCTATTCGCTGGGAACGGGGATTGCCTCCAACAACTACGGGGATGTCGATTCCTGGGGCTATGAAATTTCCGTAGGCTGGAGCGACCGCGTGGGACGGGATTTCAAATACAGCGTGGATATGTCCACTGCTTTTTCGGACAATAAGGTTAAGAAGTGGATCGATCCGTCGGTCATTTATCCCTGGACAACCGGAGTCAAAGGCCGTTCCACGGCTACGGGAACCTGGGGCTACAAAGTCTGGAAGGGGAACGAGCGGGGAGACGGAATTCTACATACGGATGCCGATTTCGAACGGTACTGGAATTATTTGCAGTCTCATGCCAACGAGTATAATGCCCGCTACGGTGTGGATACCGCCGCGCCCAATTACATGGGCATCACCGATCTGGAGGAGCTAAAGAAAACAGAGGGGATTCTGGCTTACCAGGATTTATCCGGTAAACGGCAGGAGGACGGCACGTTCCACGCCCCGGACGGAGAGGTGAACGGAACGAATGCGGATGTGATGCAGCTGAAAAAGAAAAACGCGCAGCGCAGCATCAACACCCAACTACGCGCCGAATGGAAAGGAATTTCGCTCTCGACGCAAATTGCCACCTCGTGGGATTCTTTCATCGAAAGGGAACGCAATACGGTGAAATACAACGGCACCCTGCAGAATAATTATGCCTATTGGGCCGATATGTACAGCCGCGAGTACAATCCCGAAGGGTCGATCCCCAGCATGTATTACACGGCCGATAAGAATTACAACAACGCCACCAGCGATTTCTGGCAATTGAACTCATTTTCGATGATGATCCGCAACCTCACGGTAGGATATACGGTTACCCGCGAATTCTCCCGGAAGGTGGGTACGGGGAGCATCCGGGTTACTTTCTCCGGAAACAACCTCTGGTATATCGTCGATCCTTACCGTTCCTACCGCAGTTCCTGGAACTCGCTGACCGCGACTTATCCGGTGCTGCGCACCTGGACGTTCGGTCTGAACCTGACTTTGTAAACTATAAAGCGACTAACGATGAGAAATACAAAACAATACCAGTTGCTGGCGGCAGTGGGCTGCCTGCTTCTGGGCAGCGGCTGCAGCACGGATTTTATGGAAAACAAGGGCAATTACGGCTCCTTCACCGAAGACCTGTTTGGCAATGAAGCACTGGCTACCCAGGTGCTGAACAATGTGTACGGTTATCAACAAAACGGGCTCAGCTCCCCCCCTGCAAACCGACCTGCCGGCACATGATTTTACAGATACCTGGACCCGCTGCACCCCAGAACTGGGAGGCATCCAAAGCTATATCGATGCCTCCAGGG
>JAJQAW010000397.1 GCA_021203585.1 Rikenellaceae bacterium | reverse complement strand
GAAAATATACTGTCTATCGATGTGGCGGATCCAGTGCTAAAAAGCGAGATCGATAGCCGGTTGACCGAAAATTTTTCCCACGTGAAAGCAGGTTGCCTGAATTATCATACGATTCATTCCGGAACCGTTGAATGGGCCGATCCACAAGAAACCATGGTTTCACAGGGAACGTTCCGTTGCGAAGATGCTCGGGAACTGATCATTCATGGCATGAGCTGTAGCCTATCGATGAATAAAATCTCCTTGTCGAATAATTTTTATAGGATTGTTTTTGATTTTACTGACTATTTTAAGACTCTCTACCCTACGGAAATTATCGATCGGGTGGAAATAAGCAGGGAACTTGGTTTTTCCGGAAGATTTTTATCGGCAATGGAAGATTGAATCGACTCACCGGCCCTTCCCGAATGACGGCTCTGAATGTGGTTTGCATACCCCAGGGTTGAGTTTACCTTTCCGAGACAGGTCGGCGAATCATGGAGCCTCCTTTCATTTTATGGATCTGAAAGTTCCACAATTATTTTTTCTTTCAGCCACCTTTAGGATTACGGTTGATGCCGTTTTTTAGCGTATCGATCAGGTAGTCGAATTCTAAGGGAGCCTCTTACAGCATACAATGATCTAATATTTTGTTGAAATACCTATACTAAATCATCGGCAAATCGACGACACCTTGCACACACAAAGTTGACAAGGGCAATAGTATATACGGAATTCCTCTTTTTCGGCTACTGCATGGTCGGCGTTCCGATCAGCGTAGCGGAACTGCAGCTCTGGATGGCGACCTTGACGTAGTCTCCCGGTTTATAATCCATTCTCGGGAATACGACCACTTTGTTTTGAGAAGTACGGCCGAATAATTGATCGCCGCTGCGTTTGGAAACTCCCTCTACCAGTACCTCGAAGGTCTTTCCCACATCCTTTTGATTGCTCTGCAGGGATAATTCGTTCTGCAACCGGATGATTTCCGTCAATCGGCGGGTTTTTACCTCCTCCGGCACATCGTCCGCATAAACCCGCGCGGCTTTGGTATGGGGACGTTCCGAGTAATTGAACATAAAAGCAAATTCGTAACCGACCTCACGCATCAGGGAGAGAGTTTCGGCATGGTCCTCTTCGGTTTCGGTACAAAATCCGGCAATCAAGTCGGTGGACAGGGCGCAATCGGGCAGGTATCGTTTGATGGCGGCAATGCGATCCAAATACCACGCTCGTGTATATTTACGGTTCATTAATTCCAGGATACGGGAACTACCGGATTGAGCCGGCAGGTGGATGGCCCGGCAAAGATTGGGGTGCCGGGACATTACTTGTAATACCTCGTCGCTCAGGTCTTTGGGGTGAGAGGTCGAGAAGCGCACCCGAAGCAGCGGATCGACCCGAGCCACCCGGTCGAGTAATTGTGGAAAACCGATCGTTCCGGCGGGATCTGTCCAACAAAAAGAATTTACATTTTGTCCCAGCAGGGTCACTTCCCGGTAGCCGTTGGCAAATAATTCCCGTACCTCATGAAGAATCGTTTCCGGATTCCGGCTTCGTTCCGCACCTCGAGTATAGGGTACCACACAATAGGCGCACATGTTGTTGCAGCCGCGCATAATCGACACAAAGGCCGTAACCCTGTTTTTATCCAGGCGTACCGGGGAAATTTCGGCGTAGGTTTCCTCTTTGGACAACTGGACATTGACCGCTTTTTGGCCGTCCGAGGTAGTGCGGATCAACAGGGGAAGATCGCGGTAAGCATCCGGACCCACCACCAAGTCGACCAGCTGTTCTTTTTCGATCAGGGCTTGTTTGAGCCGTTCGGCCATACAGCCGATAATGCCAACCATCAGTGAGCGGTTTTTCCGTTTGTACGGTTTAAATTCGTTCAAGCGTCCCCAAATCCGTTGTTCCGCGTTTTCGCGGATCGAACAGGTATTGACCAAAATGATATCCGCTTCAGCCAGGTTTTCGGTATAGGAAAATCCCTCTTTTTGCAGAATAGAGACCACCACTTCGCTGTCATTCGAATTCATCTGGCAGCCATAGGTTTCGATATAAACTTTCCGCCCGTCGCCCGCAACGGGGCGGAGGGAATTCACATTCAATTGCATCGGATCATAATTTAACGCAAAGATAAACAGAAATCAGCAGCTTAAAACCGTTCTCTCAATGGGAATAAATTTTCAATCCGACGATCGAAAGGACCAGGGTAGTTATAAAAAACAGCCGCCAGAAAGTGGCTGGTTCGCGAAAAATAAAAATGCCGACCAATACCGTTCCAACGGCCCCGATGCCCGTCCATACGGCATAAGCGGTACCGATCGGTAATTCCCGGACCGCCCGCATTAATAACAGCATGCTGGCGGCAAGGGCCACCGCAAATCCGGCATACCACCCAAGCGCTGTCCCGCCGGAATACTCTTTCGCCTTACCCAGACAAAAAGTAAAACCTACTTCAAATAAACCTCCCAAAATAAGATAAATCCAAGCCATAAGGTATTCAAAAAAATTTGCCCCTGCGCCTTGCCGGGTTGGTACCGGCTGGAACTGCGGCTTTTAAACCGACACCCAACCGAGCGCCATCAAGTTTGCTTGTATGGCCGAGGTGCAAAGGAGGAAGCCATGAGCAGAGCCGCCCCCATCGGGCCTGTTTGAAAAAGCCGCCCAAAAAACTTCTAACGGGATCCTCGCTCTAATAATTAAATTTTACCCCGGTGTAGGTTTGTGGCGTTAATCGTCGCAACTCCTCTTTCACGCGCTCTTCCACCTCCAAATCATCGATGAATCGCTGCATGCTCTCTTTGGTAATCGTTTGGTTCGTGCGTGTCAAAGCCTTCAACGCCTCGTAAGGATTCGGATAATTCTCCCGGCGTAATATCGTCTGGATGCCCTCGGCTACTACCGCCCAGTTATCCTCCAAATCGCCCAGAATGGCCGACTGATTCAACAACAGCTTATTCATGCCTTTGAGAATCGATTTGAAGGCAATCAACGTGTGCCCCATCGGAACACCGACATTGCGCAAGACCGTAGAATCGGTCAAGTCACGCTGCAGGCGGGAAACCGGAAGCTTGGCCGACAAATGTTCGAAAATCGCATTGGCCATGCCCAAATTTCCCTCGGCATTTTCAAAATCGATCGGATTCACTTTGTGCGGCATGGCCGAGGATCCCACCTCGCCGGCTTTGATCTTTTGCTTGAAATAATCCATCGAGATGTAGGTCCAAATGTCGCGGCAAAAATCGATCAAAATCGTATTGATCCGTTTGAAACCGTCGAATATAGCGGCCATATTATCATAGTGCTCAATTTGTGTGGTGATCTGGGAGCGATCCAGTTGCAGGGTATCGTTGACAAAATGGTTGGCAAACGCAATCCAATCTACCTGGGGATAAGCCACGCTGTGGGCGTTGAAGTTTCCGGTAGCCCCTCCAAATTTGGCCGGACACGGAATGGCTCGAAGCAACGACAATTGTTTATTTAGACGGTCTACAAAAACCATCATTTCTTTGCCTAACCGGGTGGGTGAAGCCGGTTGCCCATGGGTGCGAGCCAACAACGGAATATCTTCCCATTCCTTGGCCCGTTCACGGATCAATCCGACGATCTCATCCAGAGCCGGATAATACATCGCGTGCGCCGCCTCGCGCAGACTGTAAGGCGTGGCCGTATTGTTGATATCCTGAGAAGTCAGCCCGAAATGTACGAATTCCTTGCACGCGCCCAATCCCATGCCGTCCATCCGCTCTTTAATAAAATATTCTACGGCTTTCACATCGTGGTTGGTCACTTTTTCGATATCTTTCACCCGGCGGGCATCCTCCTCCGTAAAATTGCGGTAGATGCCGCGCAAAGTTTCGTAGGTTTCCGCCGACACCTCCTCCAACTGCGGTAAAGACAGTTGGCACAAGGCGATGAAATACTCGATTTCAACCAATACCCGGTAACGAATCAATGCGTATTCCGAAAAATAAAGTTCCAGTCCGGAAGCCGCATGGCGGTAACGGCCGTCCACCGGCGAAATAGCCGTCAAGGTGTTCAGTTCCATATCTTTTTTTTTAGCCCGATTTCTCCGTGGAGCGGTACCCGGAGGAATGCAATTGCCCCGAACGGATCGGGGCAAAAT
>JAJQAW010000383.1 GCA_021203585.1 Rikenellaceae bacterium | reverse complement strand
CTTCCGAAGCATTAACCCCCGTCGATAGCCGCGATCTTTCGCCCGCAGACTCCTTATCGTTGGAGACTCCGGCACTGGACAGCCTGGCTCAAGACTCCTCCCTGCGGTTCGATTCGCTCGGACAGCGCGATTACGGCAAACAATTCCTGGACGACCCGATTTTCGGGAATAACCGAGACTCGGTAGTGTACGATGTGGTCACCGGAATGATCTACATCTACAACGACGCGGAAGTTACCTATCAGGATAAAATCCTGGAAGCGGATTTTATGACCATGCACCTGGGAGATAAAATGATCTACGCCCACGGTGTACCGGATACGCTGGGAATCCCCTCCCGTCCGGTTTTCAACGATGCCGGAAAAGATTATGCCATGGACTCCATCCTCTATAACCTTAATACGGGGAAAGCGAAAATCAAGGGGGTTTGGACGACCGAAGGGGATGGGATTCTGCGCGGGCAGGTGATCAAAAAAATGCCGGACAACACGATCAATGTGGCGCACGGGATTTACAGTACCTGCGACGAGGACCATCCGCACTATTACATCGAGATGACCAAAGCCAAGGCCATTCCCGGTAAAAAAGCGGTTTTCGGCTACTCCTACCTGGTGATGGAAGACGTACCGCTTTATTTTCTGGGGCTGCCTTTCGGTTTTTTCCCGTTAAACAGCGAAAAATCTTCCGGGTTCATCATCCCTTCTTTCGGAGAGGAATCCAGTCGGGGGTTTTACATACGGGACGGAGGGTATTACCTGGTGCCCAACGATTACATGGACATCACCCTGCTGGGGGGGATCTATACCTTGGGCTCCTGGGAGACCAAAGTCAACACCCGGTACAAGGTGCGGTATAAATTCAACGGCGGATTCAATTTCCAGTACAACAGCACCAAATTCGGGGATAAGGGCTCCTCCGATTACCAGGATACCCGGACTTTTCAAGTACAATGGACCCACTCCCAGGACCCGAAATTTCGTCCGGGATCGACTTTTTCCGCTTCGGCGAATTTTTCTTCGACCCAAAATAACCGCTATTCGCCTACCACGATCAACGATTACGCGACCAACCAGACCTCCTCTTCCATTTCCTATCAAAAGAGTTGGACCGGGACCCCTTTCAGTATGGGTGTCTCAATGACCCATACCCAGGTAAACCGGGACAGTACTTATTCCTTCACCTTCCCGAATTTCACCTTCAATATGAGCCGGATCAGTCCGTTCAAGTTCAAAGGCCGGAAACCAGGACCGGAACGATGGTACGAAAAAATCACCATGAGCTACAGCGGTTCGGGAAGCAATCAGGTATCCAACGTGAAGGAATACGATCTGCTGAAAAAACCGATGTGGGACAAGATGAATACCCAGATGAGCCACACCATTCCGGTCAGCGCCAGCTTTACGGTCCTCAACTACATCAATCTTTCGCCGAGCGTCAATTACCGGGAATACTGGAATACCAAAAAAACGAACTATAGTTGGGACCCGGAAACCGAATCGGTGCTGATGGATACGGTCAAAGGGTTTCACCGCACCTACAATTACAGCACCTCGCTCTCCGCTTCGACCACCATCTACGGAATGTACGACAATTTCGGTCCGAAGGCCAAAATACAAGCCCTTCGCCATACCCTGAATCCGACTCTGTCGATGAGTTTCACTCCGGGATTCGGAGACACCCGGTTTTTCTCCGCGTATCAAACCAACGCCAGCGGCGATTACCGGACCTATTCTCCCTATTCGAACGCGCCTCCGGAAAATACCTCGGCCAGCCTGAACTTCAGTTTGAGCCAAACCCTAGAAGCGAAAGTCCGCACCAAAAGGGATTCCATCGAAAAGAAAAGCATCATCGATCAGCTCTCATTCAGTTTCAGTTATAATTTTATGGCCGACAGTATGAAGCTGAGCCAATCGGTTCCGGTTACGCTCCGTTCGACCTTGATCAAAGGATTCAATATCAATCTGACGACCTCTTTGGGATTGTATGAAGTAGACCGCAACGGCCGGGCGTACAACGAACTGCTCTGGAGCAACGGAAAACCGCCCCGCGTGGAAACGCTTTCCACCTCGTTCAACTGGAGCCGGAGTTTCGGCCGAGGAAATCCGAACGCCCGAAATGCCGGCACCAATATGGTGGACGACCAGAATCTGCTGAACAACATGGATTACTACGATCCGTTCGATCCGCTGAACATGACCGACGATCCGACCCTCCACATGATGCAGCAACAGGATCAGCGGGCCGATATGAATGCCTACCGGAACCTGCTTTCCTCTCAGTATTACGACTTCGATATCCCGCTGAACATCAACTTCAGCTACAGCATCAATTACCGCAACAACGGGGCTACGAAAACCATCACCCAAACCACCAGTTTCGGAGGTAGTGTCAACCTGACTCCGAAATGGGGAATGACCGTACAGAGCGGTTATGACTTCCAGGCCAAAAAAATCGTCAACACCACCAATTTCACCCTGACCCGCGATTTGCACTGCTGGCAAATGAATTTCAGTTGGGTTCCTCTCGGCCCGATGAAGAGTTGGAACTTCCTGATCAGTGTCAAAGCCAATGTCTTGCGGGATCTGAAATACGAGAAACGGGGCAGCCGCTGGGATGAAATCAATTACCGCAGGTAAACGGCCCGGTGGCACAGGTTTTGCCCGCTTATTCCTCGATTCATGAAATACAAAGCCTTAATTCTTGCCGCTATGAGTGCAGCCCTGGGTTCCTGTGAACCGCAAACCGAACCGAATCCGTTACTCGAAACTTTCGACACCCCGTTCGGTGTCCCCCCTTTCGAGAAGATCGAAACCGAACACTACCTGCCGGCCTTCGAGCAGGCGATGGCCCGGGCACAAGCCGAGATCGATGCCATCGTCAATAATCCGGAAGATCCGACTTTCGAGAATACCGTCGCGGCCCTGGAATTTTCGGGCCGGCAACTGGAAACGGTGAGCGCCCTATTTTTTAATCTCAATGAGGCGGAAACGAACGAGCGCATGCAGCAAATCGCTTTGGAAGTCTCTCCTAAACTCACGGCCTTCTCCAACGATATTCAACTCAATCCGCACCTGTTCGAACGGACGAAAACTGTTTATGCCCGGCGAGACTCCCTGGGGTTGTCAGCCGAAGAAAACATGTTGCTGGAAAATACCTACCTGGATTTTATCCGCAGCGGAGCCAACCTGACCGAGGCCGATAAGGAGCGGTACCGGAAAATCACTTCGGAACTCTCGGAATTATCCCTGCAATTCGGACAAAACGTACTGGCGGCCAACAACAGCTTCATCCTTCACTTGAGCGAAGAAACGGATCTGGCCGGACTTCCCGCCATGATCCGGGAAGCGGCCGCCGAGGAAGCCCGTTCCCGTAACCTTACCGGTTGTGTGGTCACCCTCGATGCGCCCAGCATGATCCCCTTCCTGCAGTATTCCGAACGCCGGGAACTTCGGAAACAGGTGTGGAAAGCGTATCATTCCCGCGCGGTGGGCGGCCAATTCGACAACCGGGAGCAGGTGAAACAAATCGCAGCTTTACGGCTGGAAATGGCCGCCTTGTTGGGATATCCCACTTATGCCGATTACGCCCTGGAGCAACGGATGGCCGGCGGCAGCCGACAAGTCAACGAATTCTTGGAGCAATTGCTTCGCCGAGCCCTGCCCTACGCCCGGAAAGATTACGAGATGATCAACGGGTATGCCCGGCAACAGGGACTCTCGGGTAGTATGATGCCGTGGGATTGGGCCTACTACCAGGAAAAATACAAGACCGAGCACTACGACCTGAACGACGAAATGATCCGTCCCTATTTCCAGTTGGAAAAAGTGCAGCGGGGCATCTTCCTGCTGGCCGAAAAACTCTATGGACTGGAATTCCGGGAAAACCCTTCTTTGCCGGTTTATCACCCGGATGTGAAAGCTTTTGAAGTGTACGGGCAAGCGGGGAAATTCATAGCGATCCTGTATATCGATTACTTTCCCCGGGAGAGCAAACGCGGCGGCGCCTGGATGACTACCTTCCGCGATCAGTATCGGGAAAAAGGGCGGGAAGGGCGGCCGGTGGTTTCTCTGGTTTGCAATTTCACCAAACCCACCCCAGATTCCCCTTCTCTGC
>JAJQAW010000060.1 GCA_021203585.1 Rikenellaceae bacterium | reverse complement strand
GTTCATGGCCGACAAAAAAGCCATTGTCGATTACGCATACCCGGGAGATATTATCGGTCTGCACGATACGGGAAACTTTAAAATCGGCGACACGTTGACCGAAGGGGAAAAGTTGAAGTTTACGGGCATTCCCAGCTTTTCACCGGAATTGTTCCGATACATCGAAAATGCCGATCCGATGAAATTCAAACAACTTTCCAAAGGGATCGATCAGCTCATGGACGAAGGGGTAGCCCAATTGTTCACCCTGAAAATGAATGGCCGCAAGGTAATCGAAACGGTGGGCGCGCTACAGTTCGAAGTGATCCAATACCGGCTCGAGCATGAATATTCGGCTAAATGCAAGTATGAACCGGTAAATGTCTACAAAGCGTGTTGGATCGAAAGTGAAAACCAGGAGCAATTGGAAGATTTCCGGAAACGAAAATTTCAATATATGGCCCAAGACAAACACGGACGGGAGGTCTACTTGGCCGACACCTCTTACGGGCTGGCTCAGTCCCAGGAGCGGTTTCCCGATATTCGGTTCCATTTCACCTCGGAATTTTAAGACTCCAAATAATAAGGGTGTCTCCGGCTCCCGGGACACCCTTTCTTTTGCCGGACGATTCGAAGCGATACTTCTCCGGGCTACTTACCGGTTATTCCGGATCGGCATCCAGTAATTTCCAGGTCCATGCTGCCAAGGCTCCTCCCAATAACGGAGCTAGAATGAACAGCCACAACTGAGAGAGAGCCTGTCCCCCCTGAAACAAGGCCGGACCGATACTCCGGGCCGGATTGACCGAGGTTCCCGTGATCGGAATGCATACGATATGGATTAAAACCAGGGATAAACCGATCGCTAATCCCGCAAATCCGACCGGAGATCGTTCACTGGTGGATCCCAGGACGACCAATACAAAAATAGCAGTAAAAACCATCTCGGCGATAAAAGCCGTAGCCGTAGTGACTCCCGGCTCCCAACCGTTGGCTCCGGTTTGGGTTCCTGTTGCGGGATATCCCTGAACCAGGAGGTAAAGAATGAACGAACCCAAAATAGCTCCGATCACCTGAAAAATCATGTACATCACGGCATCTCGAACCGTCATTCGCCCCGACAACCAAACTCCCAAAGTGATGGCCGGATTGATGTGGCATCCGGAAATGCCGCCGATGGTATATACCATGGCCACCACGGAGAGACCGAACGCGAAGGCGATCGCCAGGATTGCTCCGGCACCGACGGCACCGCCTAAAAATACGGCGCTGCCGCATCCCAACAATACGAGAACCATTGTCCCGAACATTTCTGCCAAATACTTCTTCATAGTCTCTGTTTTATCACATTTTGCGGGACTATTCCCAGCGTTGCTCTATAACCGTTCCAGCTCCATCGCAGCCAAAATAAACGGTCCTACTCCTTTCGGATCGTTCGGCCGGTGAAACTCTTCGATGTAATATGTATACGAACCATCCCGGTAAGGAGTTCCTCCTAATCCGGCGCCGGCACAACATTGATTCAAACTCACTCGTCCCCGTTCGTCGACCTCGACAAAGTTCTCGATCATCCCCTCGAAACTTTTCCGCGCTACGGTTCGAAATTCTTCCGGAAGGTAGCCCTGGCGAACTCCCTTCAGCATGGAATAAATGAACATAGTCGTAGCGGTCATTTCCAGGTAATTTCCATCCTCTGCGGAACGATCCAATACCTGGTACCAGCAACCCGTTTGCGGATCCTGAATCGGCAGAAGCGCCCGGCAGCCGCCGGAAAATATCGCAATCAGGGAATCACGACCGGGGGTGTGCTCCGAAATGTAATCCAACGCATCAACCAGCGCCATCAAATACCAGCCCATTCCCCGTCCCCATACATGCGCGGATTGACCGGTAAGGGGATCGGACCAGCGCTGCTCCCGACTCTCGTCCCAACCGTGGCGAAAAAGTCCGTTGGCCGGATCGTAAGTGTGTTTACCGGCCAGTGTAAACTGCAGTACCACATCCTCCCAGGCCGCCGGATCATCCGCAAAATAACGGCTTACATATTCGGCTTTAAAAACGTCGCCCATATAAATTCCATCCAACCACATCTGCCAGGGGTAAACTTTTTTGTGCCAATATCCCCCATCGGTGGTGCGCGGCTGAGATTCCAACTGTGACCACAACGTGTCGATGGCGATTTTCAACCGGGCTTCCGGTACCACATCGTATAAACGGAACAGGTATTTCCCCGGATTCACATGATCCAGGTTGTAATTACTCAGCCGGTATCCAAATATCCTGCCATCCTCTGTAACCATCGAATCGGCATAAATCCGCGCGTAATCCAGGTATCGCTCATCCTGCGTGTGTTCGTAAAGTTTCATGATGGACTCTACCACCAGACCGTTCGTATAATTCCATTTTTTAGCGGCAACAAAATCCAGGGTACACGGGTCCGGATTACGGGCCATTTCCGATAAAGCCATGCGCTCGGACCACGGCAATTTCTCACTGATCTCTTTTCCCGGTGCATAGGAAAGGGCTAACGAAACTCCTGTCAACAAAATCAGGGGGGTAAGTAAAAGTTTTTTCATGGGATTCGGGTATTTATGTTCGTTCCATACAAAAATATGCTTTTTGAGGAAGCTGTCAAGGAGTTCAGGAAAATTTACGCTAACTGGATGTGGGAATAACACCCTCGCAAACATAACACCACCTGTTGTCCGGAAAGAACAGGATTACCTGACTCTGTGCGTTGAGCATCGTCACCACATCGATATTTTCAGGGGAATTCACCGTGGCGCAGAGGATGGCGTACCTTTCTTTCACTTCCCAGGATTCCATAAAAAAGCCTCCCGGTAAAAGGATGCTAAATGTCCGAGTCGGACCATTCGTTAATCGTTCAAGGAAAAACGTTTGTAAGCCACAACAGTAGCCTCGGGATTGGAGGCTTTGATGTATTGCTCTACCGTGGATTTCCCGTCCTTTACCAAGGTCTGGCTGAGTAAGGTATTTTCTTTGAGGAATTTGGCCACTTTTCCATCGGCGATTTTATCCAGCATCGCTTCCGGTTTACCTTCTTGAGCTGCCTGTTCCCGACCGATTTTACGTTCCGTTTCGATGACTTCGGCCGGAGTATCGTCGGCACTGATCGCCACCGGAGCCATTGCGGTAGCCTGCATAGCTACATCTTTGGTCACTTCCTCCGATACCGGCGCGTTGAATCCGATCAGAGTTCCCAGCTTGTTGTTCATGTGTACATAGGCCGCTACTTGAGCGGCTTCTACGCGGGCATAGAAAGCCAATTCCACTTTTTCACCGGTTTGTCCCGATTTATCGGTAATCATGCTTTCAACGGTTTGCCCATTCACCTGAATAGCTTTCAGAGCCTCCAGATCGGCCGCATCGTTTGCCGCGGCGAGGTCCAGGATTTCTTTGGCCGAATTGACAAAATCTTCGTTTTTAGCCACGAAGTCGGTCTCACAAGCCAGGCAAAGCATGTATCCTTTATTGCCGACAATTTTTGCAACCACGTCTCCTTCGGTAGCGGTGCGGTCCGCACGCTTGGCCGAGACCAGTTTCCCTTTTTCGCGGATGATTTCCTGTGCCCGGGTATAATCGCCTTCGGCTTCCTGCAACGCTTTTTTGCAGTCCATCATGCCGGCGCCGGTCATCTTGCGCAATTTCGCAACATCTGCAGCTTTGATTTCCATATCTTTATTCTTTTCGTTTGCTTAATCAAATAAGAGGGCACAAAGGTCCCCCTCGATAACTGATGGGGCTACCCGATTATTGGGCGGCAACTTCCTGTACCTCGACTACGGTTTCCGTAGCAGCTTCGGCGGAAGATTCGGCTGTCACTCCCTGACTTGCCGTTTCCACCAAACCGTCGGCATCCGAAGCGGCAGCTTCTTCTTTAACAGCAGTGGTTTTGCGGGCGCGGGTCGATTTTGCCGGTTTGTCTTTCGGTTCTGCATCCGCCTCTTTTTCCTTCTCGAGTTTACGCTCGGTCAGGCCTTCTGCAATAGCAGCCGTTACCGTTTCGAGAATCACAGCGATCGATTTGGTAGCATCGTCGTTTGCCGGAATCACATAGTCCACAATTGTCGGATCACAACAAGTAACAACCATGGCTAAAACCGGAATGCTTAGCCGTTTGGCCTCTCGTAT
>JAJQAW010000249.1 GCA_021203585.1 Rikenellaceae bacterium | reverse complement strand
GGACGACCGGTCGTTGTTCGACAGCGATATCGAATACAACGCTTACCTGAACGATATCTGGACGAATTACGAAAAACTGACCATGCAAAACAGTCTTTTCCAAAGCCACAACCTGACCGTTTCGGGAGGAAACGAGCGCACCACCGCCCGTTTTTCCGCCGGTTATTACGGCAACAAGAACCAGTACCGCAAAGGAAAAACGGAACGGTATACGCTCCGGATGAATATCGACCACAAAGTCAGCGACTGGGTGACCACCGGGGTAATCGCTCAGGTGACCCACAACGTAGAGCATATCAGCCCTTATCAGGGATTGACCAGCAGCACGCTGCGGATAGCCAACCCCATCGAACTGGGTTCGCCGTGGGATGCGGATGGCAACGTACTGCTGGCCCCGCTCGATTCGGACCAAGAAAATCCGTCGGTCGGCTACCTCAATCCGCTCATCAACGGAGTGAATTCTTCCTCCAAGGTGAACGAAAAACAGGGAACCAACATCATGACCAACGGCTTTCTCAATCTGGCTCCCGTGGAGGGTTTGAATTTCCGGAGTTCCTTCGGGGCCAATATGGAATTCAAACGTACCGGCAGCTTCACCTCGGCTAATACGACTTCCAATTATATTCTTCAGCGTTCCTCTTCGAGCCTGACCAATGAAAACAAACGGTTTATGAACTGGGACAACGTGATTTCCTATAACAAGGCTTTCGAAGATCACGCTTTCGGAGTCACCGCGCTCACTTCCTGGATTAAAAGCATCGATGAGAAACTGGTAGGAACCGGAAACAACCAGATTGTGGACGAACAATTGTGGTGGTCCCTGCAAGGCAACGCTTCGGTAAACGCCACTTCGAATTACATTCAATACCAGAGTTTTTCCTATGCCGCCCGTTTCAATTACTCGTTCAAGGACCGCTATCTGCTTACGGGTTCCATCCGTTGGGACGGCGCTTCCCGGCTGGATCGCCAGTGGGCCGCCTTCCCGTCCGTAGCGCTGGCCTGGCGCATTTCGGACGAACCGTTCGTACAGCGCTGGGATGTTTTCGACAACCTGAAACTGCGGGCCAGTTACGGCCGGACCGGTAATTCGGGGATTGAGCCTTACGGGACGCAGAGCGGGGTAACCGCTTTCAACAACAACCGGCTCGCTTTCCAGGATACTCCGGTGCTATGGTATCTCTTTACCCAGGCCGTCGGAAATAAACAGCTCGGCTGGGAAAAGACGAGTCAGGTGGATGTCGGGTTGGATTTTACCATTTTGAAGGGCCGGTTGTCGGGAACAATCGATTATTACGACTCCAAAACCAAGGATCTGCTCATTTACCGTACCCTTCCTTCGATGATGGGACAGGGAGTCGATATCGAAGATTTGTCCAATCCGACTAAGCTCGGTGTCTTTTCGATCTACCAGAATATCGGCCGGACGTCCAACAAGGGGATCGAAATCGAGCTGCACGGCCTGAATATCCAGAGCCGGGAGTTCCATTGGTCTACGACGTTGACTTTCAGCGCGAATAAAGAACGCATCACCGCCTTGCAGGACGGTCTGAAGGAGTATATCCCCTCCACCGACCAGGATTCCAAATCGCTGATGGTCGGCCGGCCGATCAAATCCTACCGGGGTTATATCCTGGATGGTATCTGGCAAAGTTCCGAAGCGGCCGAAGCGGCGCAATACTTCCGCGATTCGGAAAAAACCCTTCCTTATGAGCCGGGTATGATCAAAGTTCGCGATTTGAACGGCGACCATGTGATCGATAACAGCGAGGACTATACCTATTTGGGCTCGCAGACTCCAAAATGGTTTGCCGGTCTGAACAATACCTTCCGCTACAAAGATTTCGATTTCAGCATTTACGCCTACATCCGTTGGGGGCACTGGGGGGATAATAAATTAAACAATTACGATCCGCGCACCGGCGGCCGCTATGTGACCTACAATTACTGGACTCCGGAGCGGGAAACCAACGATTTCCCGGCTGCCGATAAACTGACCCAGTTCACCAATTACCACGGATATACGGCCTACCAATACATCGACCGCTCGTTTTTCCGGATTAAAAATATGACGCTCGGATATACGCTTCCGGAAAAAGCCACCCGCGCGATCGGTCTGAATAACCTGCGGGTCTATGCGCCCGGAAGCAACCTGTGGTTTAAAAACAAACACCGCTTCATGAAAAAATTCGCCCCGGAAGGGTTGAGAAGGCAGATCGTATTCGGGCTTAACTTTGAGTTTTAACGGCTAAAAAAGAGATAACCATGAATTACCTTAAAATAACAGCTATAGCGGCCCTGCTTACGGTGACGGCCGGTTTTCAATCCTGCGACCTGGACGAGTACAATCCCTCCGGAGCCACGGCGGATGCCATCTTTACCACCAAAGCCGGAATGGAGGGGCTGGTCAACTCCATCTACTTCAATTTCCGGTGGAAATACTACGGCCGGGAAGACCCGGTGCTTTATATGGAGGGCGGAACCGACCTGTGGTACAATTACGGGCTGGTGGGTTATGGCAACGCCCTAACCCAATACCTGAACCTGGACTGGGGGCAGGGGCAGTTAAAAACCCTGTGGGAGCGTCAGTACGATATCATCAACCTGTGTAACACGGGCATCAACCGCCTGCCGGAGGTCGATTACGGCAGCGATGCGTACCTTAAACCCTCCCGCGAGGGAGAATTCCGCTTTATGCGGGCTTACTGCTATTGGTGGCTGGTCGAATTTTTCGGCGGGGTAGTGGCTCGTACCGAAGAAACCTCTACGGTAGAATTGACCGCCGACCGAACCGCCCCGGCGGATATTTACGATCAAATCATTCTGCCCGATCTACAGTTGGCCTGCCAGCTGCTGGAGGCGGAACCGATCGACGGAATGGTAGGGCGTGCCACAAAAAAAGCGGCTTACGGCGCGCTGGCCCGCGCGGCGCTGTCGTGGGCCGCGTACGGCGATGCGGATATCTATAACCAGATGGCCCTGGATGCGGCCAAAGAGTTGATTGAAAATTCTTCCGCCTATAAAACCCGTCTGTACGATAGCTACGAAGAGGTTTTCGCTTACGAAAATAACAAGACCAACGAGGAGGCCCTGTTCGTGGTGACGTACGACCGGACGAGCACCTACAATCCGGACTCAAACCCGAACCGGTTGATCAATTACTTCAACCCGGTATACAACCAGGTGTGCGGAATGTCGCTGGAAATGGCTTACGGGGGATCGCCCAATTTCTCGATCAACAATACTTGTTCGATGATGCCGACCCGCTACCTGCTGGAATTGTTCGACGAAGGCGATGTGCGCTACGACGTGTCCTTCCTGGAAGCGTTCATCCAAAATAACCCGGAGGGCTGGGTGTGGTCCAAAGATATGGTGGACGCTTTTGCCAAACCAGCCTCTTTCGAGGGAAATGTGAGCATCCAGTATGGGGATACCGCCCTGCTGTATACCCGGAAAGTCATTCTGCAAAGCGTAAAGGATTCCGCTCCCTATGCCATCGCCGATATCAACGACGTGTACGATGCGCAGACCGGTGTGATCAAAAGTGCGGAATGGGCGCGTTTTTTCCCGAAACTGCATAAATACATCGACCTGGGACGCGCCACGACCAGTTCGCCTTCGACCAACGATGTGATCGTGATCCGGCTGGCGGAAATGTACCTGATCGCGGCCGAAGCCTCCATCGGCTTGGGACGTACTACGGAAGCGGCACAGTATATCAATGCCCTGCGCAAAAGAGCCGTACGGCCGGGATACGAAGACCGAATGACGGTCAGCGCGGCGGACATGACTGTGGATTTTATCCTGGAAGAACGGGCCCGTGAATTGTGTGGAGAGCACTTGCACTGGTTCGATCTGAAACGGACCGGGAAATTGGTGGAAAATATCAAAAAGTATAATCCGACGATCACCCAGATTCAGGAGCATCACATCCTGCGCCCCATCCCGCAGAGTTTCCTGCAATCGATCCTCAATGCCGAAGAATTCGGTCAGAATCCGGGACATACCCAGCCCGGTTCCCTCTTCGAATAACGGAAAGGCCCCGTCCTAACCGTTGTATAGAAAGGCCGTTCCCGTAGGAACGGCTTTTTCGTGCCTCTGAAGTGGTTGTATTATTCCATTGATTGAGCAGTTCCTTTT
>JAJQAW010000049.1 GCA_021203585.1 Rikenellaceae bacterium | reverse complement strand
TTAGTCGGTCCCTGGATCGCCAGGATGTCGCTCGGAGTGATGGTACCGTCAGACAACGCCATACCGGCACGCACGTAGTCGTTTTCCTGTACCAGAATCTGTTTGGACAGGGGAATCAAGTATTTTTTCGTATCGCCGCTCTTGGCCGTTATAATCACCTCCCGGTTACCGCGTTTGATCTTGCCGAAGGAAACTTCGCCGTCGATTTCCGATACCACGGCCGGATTGGACGGGTTACGCGCTTCGAACAGCTCCGTAACACGCGGAAGCCCCCCGGTGATATCGCCGGCTTTACCCACCGCACGCGGAATTTTGATGAGGATTTCGCTGGCCACAATGGTGGCATCGTCCTTAACCACGATGTGCGCGCCTACCGGCAGGTTGTATTGCCGTTGTTCCTCGCCTTTCTCGTTCAGAATGCGGATCACCGGGTTCTTGGTTTTATCCCGGGATTCGATGATCACTTTTTCCCGGAAGCCGGTCGTTTCATCCGATTCTTCCCGGTAGGTCACCCCGTCGATCACATTTTCGAACGAAGCACGGCCGTTGAACTCGGAGATAATTACCGCGTTGTACGGGTCCCATTCGCAGACAAGGTCGCCTTTTTTCACGATCGCTCCGTTTTCCATATACAACTGCGCACCGTAAGGCAGCGCGTGCGTATACAGTTGGATTCCGGTGTTGACATCCACGATGCATAATTCCGACAGGCGGCTGATTACCACATCGTACTGTTTTCCCGTATCGTCGGTTTTGCGAACGGTTTTCAGTTCATCGATCTCCAGGCGTCCGTCGTAACGAGCCACCACTTTGTTGTCGGCCGCAATTCCACCGGCCACCCCACCCATGTGGAACGTACGGAGGGTCAGCTGCGTACCCGGTTCACCGATCGACTGTGCGGCGATAACGCCCACCGTTTCACCCAGTTGTACCGGACGGCCCGTTGCCAGGTTGCGCCCGTAGCATTTGGCGCACACCCCGCGTTTGGCTTCGCAGGTCAGTACCGAGCGGATTTCTACCTGTTTTACCGGAGATTGTTCGATTTCCTCGGCCATCTCCTCGGTGATTTCTTCGCCCGCGCCGACCATCATCTTTCCGGTCAGCGGGTGCACCACATCGGTCAGCGATGTACGGCCCAGAATCCGTTCATACAGAGTTTGTACGGTTTCTTCGTTGCGTTTGATCGCCGTAGCGGTCAGACCGCGCAGCGTACCGCAATCCTCTTCATTGATGATTACGTCATTGGCCACGTCCACCAGACGACGGGTCAGGTAACCTGCGTCGGCCGTTTTCAACGCCGTGTCCGCAAGACCCTTGCGCGCACCGTGGGTCGAGATAAAATATTCCAATACCGAAAGGCCTTCCTTGAAGTTGGAAAGGATCGGGTTTTCGATGATCTGCGCCGAATCGGAACCCGATTTCTGCGGCTTGGCCATCAGTCCGCGCATCCCGCACAATTGACGGATTTGCTCTTTCGAACCACGCGCACCGGAGTCGAGCATCATGTAGACCGCGTTGAACCCTTGGTTGTCCTCGGTCAACTGCTTCATCACCGTGTGGGTGAGTTTGGAGTTGATATGAGTCCAGATGTCGATAATCTGGTTGTATCGTTCGTTGTTGGTTATCAAACCCATGTTGTAGGATTCGATCACCTCGTTGACTTGTTCGTAACCGTCCTGAACGAGCTGTTCTTTCTCCTTGGGGATGATCACCGCGTCCAGGTTGAACGACAGACCGCCCCGGAAGGCCATCTGATAACCCAGCCCCTTGATATCGTCGAGGAATTTCGCCGTACGGGCGGCACCGGCCACCTTCATAACGAAACCGATGATATCGCGCAGTGATTTTTTGGTCAGTACCTCGTTGATATACCCGGCCGCTTTGGGAACATGTTGGTTGAATATCACCCGGCCGATCGTGGTTTCCAGCAATTCGCGTTTTTGCGAGCCGTCTTCGGCCGTTACGGTATGCGGAATTTTGATTTTGGCGTGCAGGTCGGCACGGCCTTCGTTATATGCGATGATCGCCTCCTCCGGGCCGTAAAAGGTCAATCCTTCTCCTTTCGCACCGTCGCGGGCTTTGGTGATGTAGTACAGACCGAGCACCATGTCCTGAGAAGGTACGGTAATCGGAGCACCGTTGGCCGGATTGAGGATATTGTGCGCCCCGAGCATCAGGATCTGAGCCTCCAGGATCGCCGCGTTGCCCAGCGGGAGATGGACGGCCATCTGGTCGCCGTCGAAGTCGGCGTTGAACGCCGTACAGGCCAGCGGGTGCAGCTGCAGGGCTTTACCCTCGATCAGTTTCGGCTGGAAAGCCTGAATACCCAGACGGTGAAGCGTCGGAGCACGGTTCATCAGTACCGGGTGTCCCTTGATCACGTTTTCCAGGATATCGTACACCACCGGGTCTTTCCGGTCGATAATTTTCTTGGCCGATTTCACGGTTTTCACGATGCCGCGCTCGATGAGCTTCCGGATCACGAACGGCTTGTAAAGTTCTGCCGCCATGTCTTTCGGAATCCCCATTTCGTGCATTTTCAACTCCGGACCTACGACGATGACCGAACGGGCTGAGTAGTCGACACGCTTACCGAGCAGGTTCTGACGGAAACGTCCCTGTTTCCCTTTCAGGCTGTCCGAGAGAGATTTCAGCGAGCGGTTCGATTCGGTTTTCACCGCGTTCGATTTCCGTGAGTTGTCGAACAGCGAATCCACGGCCTCCTGCAGCATGCGTTTTTCGTTGCGCAGGATGACTTCCGGGGCTTTGATCTCGATCAGCCGTTTGAGGCGGTTGTTGCGGATGATTACCCGGCGGTAGAGGTCGTTCAAATCGGACGTGGCGAAACGGCCCCCGTCCAGGGGTACCAGCGGGCGTAATTCCGGCGGGATCACCGGGATCACCTTGAGTACCATCCATTCGGGGTTGTTTATTTCGCGCGATTCACGGAACGCTTCTACTACGTGCAGGCGTTTGAGCGCTTCGCTTTTGCGCTGCTGTGACGTTTCGGTGCTCGCTTTGTGGCGCAGGGAGTACGACAGGCCGTCCAGGTCGATGCGCTGGAGCAGCAGGTCGATGGCTTCGGCACCCATCATGGCGATGAACTTGTTCGGATCGCTGTCGTCGAGCTGTTGGTTTCCTTTCGGCAATGCGGTCAACAGGTCGAGGTATTCTTTTTCGGCCAGCAGGTCCAGATCGCTGATGCCTTGTTCGGCGGCGGCTCCGGCCTGGATCACTACGTAACGTTCGTAGTAGATGATCGTGTCGAGTTTTTTGGTCGGGATACCGAGCAGGTAACCGATTTTAGAGGGCAGTGAGCGGAAATACCAGATATGGACTACCGGAACGACCAGGGAGATGTGTCCCATGCGTTCGCGGCGTACTTTTTTCTCGGTTACTTCCACACCGCAGCGGTCGCAAACGATGCCCTTGTAGCGGATGCGCTTGTATTTACCGCAGTGACACTCGAAGTCTTTGACCGGACCGAAGATCCGTTCGCAGAACAACCCGTCACGTTCCGGTTTGTAGGTACGGTAGTTGATCGTTTCGGGTTTCAGCACTTCACCGCTGGAATTCTCGAGGATTTCTTCCGGTGATGCCAGCCCGATGGTAATTTTCGAAAAACTCGGGCTACCCTTTACTTCTTTTTTGAATGCCATTATATAGGACCTTTTTTGTTTTGTACAATGTAAGCCGGCCATGCGAAACGCAGTTTCGCCGAAAAGTTTTTGGTGTCGCTTTTTTCAAAAAGCGACGATTTTGCGGCACTTTTCTAAAAAGTGCCAGTTCAGAACTGTTCCGAGCCCGTTTTGGTCGTTCTGTTCGTCTGCACCACGATTTGCAAAGCAAATCGACAGGCAGACGGGCAGCGGTCGAGAGACAGCCCTTGATGCTCCCTTTACTTTTCAGCCGCCTGGAACTGCGACTTTTAGAAAGTCGCCCAAATCGCGCCTTTTTGAAAAAAGGCGCCCCAAAAACTTTTGGGCGATCTTCCAGATCGCATGGCTACTACTCCAGTTTTACGCTCAGTGCCAGACCGCGCAACTCGTGTAGCAATACGTTCAACGACTCCGGAATTCCGGCGTGCGGAAGATTTTCCCCCTTCACAATCGCCTCGTAAGCCTTCGTACGCCCCATCACATCG
>JAJQAW010000393.1:3449-4155 GCA_021203585.1 Rikenellaceae bacterium | reverse complement strand
ACCCTCCCACTATTCCCCCAACGCTTTGCCGTCCTTTTCCCGACTGAGGAGGTATAGGCTCCAAACCCGGAAACCACTGAAAACCACCCTCCGGAACCGGCTGCCTGGAACCATGCCTGCCCGAACCGTCGAAAGGGGATGGCATAGCTGAGGCCCCGCCAGACTTCCCGGCTCGACCATCCGGCCCCGGCTCAGCATCCTTCGCACATATCTGCGACAATGCCGGAACAGAAAAGGGTCGATACAAAAAATCGTCCCACCCTTAGCTCCGAAGAAGAAGCGTCTGGGGAAACTATCGTTTCTTCCCCGCCAGGTATACCCCTCCGATAATCATTCCGGCACCCAGAACAGCCACCCAGGTAATCTGCTCGTTCAAAATCAGGGCGGACGCCAAAAGAGTTACCAACGGAGAGGCATAAATGTAATTATTGGCCCGCACGCCGCCCAGCCGCTTGACCACTTGATTCCATACCAGGTAGCACAGCAACGAGGCGACTAAACCCAAAAACAAGAGGTTTCCGGCCACGGCCGGAGTAAGCAGCGCGGAGGGCCGCACCGTGGGGGGATCGACAAGGAAAACCGGCAGCAGTGTCAGTAAGCCGTAAAAGAATACCTTACGGGTAATGAACAGCGTGGAATAGCGGCCGTTTACCCTACGCAAAGTGATCGTATAAAGGGCCCAAGAGAGAGCGGACAACAGGCATAG
>JAJQAW010000393.1:0-3439 GCA_021203585.1 Rikenellaceae bacterium | reverse complement strand
CGTAGCTTAAGAATGAAATGTCCGTTAAATATGACCAGTACAATTCCGGAAAACGCACACAGCGATCCCCACAAAATACCACGGTTCAAGCGCTCTTCCCGGATGAAAAAGTGCGAAAGAAGGATCGTCAACAGCGGCGCCGTACACAGAATCAAGGCTACGTTGGAGGCCAGCGTATCCTTCAGAGCCATATTTTCGGTCTGGAAATAAAAGGAGCCGCCAAAAAATCCCAGGAGCAGAAAGGTCACCTCGTCCTGCCTATTCTCCGAGAGGAGTTTGTGGGGAGAAAAAAGCCAGATGGCCAGGTAGGCCATCAAAAAACGCAGAAACATAATCTCTGCCGGACTCAGACCGTGGTTCAGCAATACTTTGGTGGAAATGTAGGTGATCCCTCACACCGATACCACGAAAATGGCCATTAAGTGGTAAATCCCTTCTCCCCGTCTCTTTTCCATCTGCTTTCGGATTTGCAGCAAAGATAGGAATTTCGAGAGCGGTTCGTATCTTTGCCCCGATTATTCAACCGCATGCTGATACTTTCGACCGCTTACCTGGGCAATATCCGGTACTACACCCAATTGATCCGAACCGACACCCCGGTCCGAATCGATCTGGGCGAGCATTACCGCAAACAAAGCTTTCGCAACCGGTGCGAGATTCTCGGGGCCAACGGAATCATTCCGCTGACCATCCCGGTACACAAGAGCTCGGGTGAAAAAACTCCGGTTTCACAGGTACGCATCGACCACTCCAAAAGCTGGAGGCGCCAGCATTGGAATTCGATCTGGTCGGCCTATAAAAATTCACCCTTTTTCGACCATTACGCCGAACACTTCGAACCGCTTTATGCCACTCGCTACGAGTTGCTTTGGGAGTGGAACCGGGATTTGCAACAGGTAATGCTCCATCTTTTGGGAGCCGCTCCGCCTGTCGAATACTCATCGGTCTATCTCCAGGCGACTCCCGCCGATCGGGACTGGCGCGATGCCTTATCCGGCAAACCGCGTTTGTACCGGCCAGATCCCGACTTTCATCCTGCTCCCTATTACCAGGTTTTTACAGAGCGCATACCTTTCGTGCCGAATTTAAGCATCGTCGATCTACTCTTTTGTGAAGGACCGGCCGCGGGCCAGGTGCTCCGGCAATCCGCCGGTTAAATATCCCGGTCTTTCACCCCCTGGCTGATCAACCAAACCACCGGCTGAAAAAGACAGAACAGGAGAGATTCCAGGAAAGAAAAGGCGATCAACCGGAAAACAAACTTGATTCGAACCTCCGAACGGAGAAAAATTTCAGCTACCAAAATGGAAAAAGCGCTCGCTTGGAGGGGAAGCAGCAGAGCAGCCAGGATAAACAGCCGATTTTCCGAATTACCGGGATCGAGCACCGCATGGATCACCGCCCCCCACAGAAATAAACCCATAGTCAACTCCAGGAAGGAGACCAGCGTTCTCGCCCGGTTTTTATAACGGATTCTCGGCGCCAACTGAAACCAATAAGTGGTAAAGCGGTTCTTTCGGTGCAACACCATTTGCGGACGGGGCACCATCTCTTCCAGCCCCTTTTTACCGGAAATATCTTCCAGCGTGACAAATTGTCCGAAATCGTTTTGCTTGAGCATTCCCATCACATAAATGCGCCGGAGGTTGCAGATTTCGGCCAGCAGCCGGAAAAAATTCCGGTTCACCGGACCCTCGCAATGATAGCGGCCCACTCCCCGTATAGAGGCGATGTGCTCTTGCGGGCTTCGCATCTTCATGACCGCCAGATTGGCCAGACTGTTGCGGATCAACTCGTTGTCCAGCGAACGTACGAACAGCATATAGTCCGCTTTACAAATCGCCGCCCCCGTATACCGAAGATCGTCGTCCGGATGAAACGCTTTATCTACCACGATCAGGCGTTTGTAAACCGTACTTCGGTAATACCTCCGGACCGGATGCTTCAAACCGGCCAAATTCCGAGGAAAAGGTTACTCTTTCAGTTGAAAGGAATGAATGATCCGTTCGAAAGCGCAGGCCTTCAGCCGTGAGTCGATAATCAGAATCAACTCGTACTGGGAATAATGCAGCGATAAGGCCTACCGGATTTGGTGGACCGGTTCCCGGTAGGAACGGGGATTACACCGAATGATCAGGGAAATTTTAGGCTGAAAAGGTTGGTAGGCGATCCGGTCGATATCGGGATGGACCATGACCTCCCGGTACCGAAATACGTTGCCCAGCGTCATGCAGACCCCGGTTGCCAGGATGATGATCACCAGCCACAAACAAATCAACAGCCCGATGGTCATGATCCTCCTACGTAGCGCTTAATTTGAGAATCCGCTCTCCGAAACG
Source organism: Rikenellaceae bacterium (assembly GCA_021203585.1). Lineage (GTDB taxonomy): Bacteria > Bacteroidota > Bacteroidia > Bacteroidales > Rikenellaceae > JAJQAW01. The sequence goes on along the minus strand of JAJQAW010000393.1, from coordinate 1,100 downwards.
GATCACGGAAGGATTATCCGAACGAAGTAATTGGCCCGCCTGAGCCCAAGAGATGTTTCGCCGTTGGATGAGGTTATAGATATTGGCACAATCGCGGTCGCTGAGCCGGTGCGGATACTGAACCAGCCAATCGATCAGCCGTTTGGGCTCTTGATTGAGCCAGATGAGCAGGGTTACCATCCGCAGCTCGTTGTTTCGGCTGTCCATGTACCGCCGGATTTCTTGCATCAGTCCATCCGGGATCGGAATATCGACAAAGACCGATAAAGCGCGGATTTTGCGGTATTCGTGGAAGATGCGGCATTCCCGAAGGACGTGGAAGTCCAGGCCGTTTTCATGCAGAATCAGCCGTAATATCCGCCCTTCTACCCCTTCCAGCATAGCCGACAGATCGGAAAGGAGGCGGATTAAGATGCGGCGGTTAAAGGCATACTGAATCTCCGGAAAGATCAACTCCGGCAGATGGTCTTGCGGCTGAAGGCAGGCACACAGTTTGAGGGTATATTCCTCCCGTACGGCGCGGCTGAAGCGGTTCCACAACACAGAAGCGGCCATTCCCACCAGTCCGATCGCCAGATAAAACAGCCCCAGACAGAAAAGCAAGGTTTCGAGAACGGGTCCGATCATCACAAAGCCCGCACTTTTTTAATGAAACGGCTCAAATCCAACGGCAGGGTCATGTACATGCAAATCCCCATTTTGTAGGCCTCCATAACCGCTTTTCCATCATAAACGGAAGAGAGTACAATGACCTTCCCCTTACGGGTCAACACCCGCAGGGAACCGGTATCGGCCAAGGACAAGCGATTGGAGATCAAAACGATCAGATCATAATTGTCACGTTCCACTTTTTGAATTAGGTCCACGTCGCTTTCCGCATGAATCACTACATTGCCGTCGATGACCAGACGGTGAGATAAAAACTGTCCAAAGACCGGACTGGCTTTATGGATAAGTATTTTCATGAACTAAAGTGGTGTTTTTACTGCCCCAGGAACCTCTTAATCCATCTTGCAGATATTTATCAAAAATACATAGTTTGCGTGTAACTTCAAATAATATAAAGATATTTTTTCGAAAAAAGATACTCCCTACAAGAT
>JAJQAW010000394.1 GCA_021203585.1 Rikenellaceae bacterium | reverse complement strand
GTTGATGCAGGAATAAAGAATCCCCGCACCGATTCCCGAAAGCAGGTAGAAAATCAAGAACCGTTTGCTGCCCAGATCGTATTCCAAGATGCGTCCGAACATCCACAGGGCGAACATGTTGAAAAAAATATGTGGAAAATTGCCGTGCAAGAACATGTGGGTGACGTATTGCCAGATACCGAAATGGGGCGATTCCCAGTAATAGAGGGCCAGGTGTCGGGTAATTTGATCGCCGAACGGCAACAGTTCCTGGGCCATAAACACCAATACATTGATGATCAACAGGTTTTTTACAATGGAAGGGGTGCGGAATGCCCCGCTCATATTTAAAATACTCATTGCAGTCTTTTTTTGATTTCCTCCGGCTCCAGGGTGGTCATGATCTGGCGGCCGTCGGCCGTGAAGGCCGGTTCTTTACAAGCGTACAAAGATAGAATTAATTCTTCGATTTCTTCCTTTTGCAGGTTTCGTGCCTTTTTCATCGAACAAGCATTGGCCAAAGTCAGGGCCAGCCCTTTGCGCCGGTTCTTGGCATCCGGAATGCCGTGTTCGCTGAGTTCGGCGAGCAGGGAGTCAATTAGTTCCCGAGCCGGAACCGCGGGCATATCGGCAGGAATTCCCTTCACCAGAACTCTGTTTTTTCCCTCCGCCCGAATATCGAAACCGATCTCCCGTAAGCCTTTTTTAACCTCCGTCAACAAATGCAGGTCATCCGGTGAAACCGGAATAGGTTCCGGAAAAAGCTCCTGTTGATTGATTGCCAGGTCGGAAGCTCCTCGCTGGAGAAAACGTTCATACAACACGCGGTGATGCGCCCGGGGTAAGTCGATAATCGTCAGGACACTATCCTGGGACAGGGCGATGTAGCGGTGGGTCAACCGTAGGAAAAAAATCCGGACGAAAGCTCGCTTTCTATTTCCAGGGCGCCCTGCTCCGCCCAGCTCTCGTCCTGCGGAGCCTGCTGATCGAATCCTTTGGAGATGAATTCCTGTAATTCGGTATCCTCAGGCTCTTCTTTGTCGAGGATGAAACTGCGGAAAGTTTCACCCGGTGTGGTGGTGGGATCGAAGGTATCGTACCCGTCCTTGGAGAGTTCCTCCCAACCTTCCGGCATTCCGTCCGGTCCGTAGGTCATGTGTTGTAAAAAACTACCCGAACGACGGCTGGTGCGGCCGGCGGCCGAAGCCTGGGCTGGGGAAGATTCGTTCTCCCGGTCGAACGGATTGAAGTCGGGATTGAGCGATACCGGCGGAATTTTGATATCCTGCTCGCTCCCGGGCCGGAATACGGGTATGTCGATCGGTTCCTGGGTATCGAAATCCATCAACGGCACAGCTCCCATCTTTCCGAGCGATTCCCGGACGGCGGCGTTGATAATCTGCCAGATCGCCGTTTCGTCTTCAAACTTTATCTCTGTTTTGGTCGGGTGAATGTTGATATCCAGCCGACTCGGGTCCACCTGGAGGTAGAGAAAATAGGCGGGATAAACTCCCGGTTGAATCAGTTTTTCATAGGCAGCCATGACCGCCTTGTGGAAATAAGGGGATTTGAAAAAACGGTTATTCACGAACAGAAACTGTTCCGCTTGTCCGCTTTTTTTGGCCCCCTGAGGATGTCCCACAAATCCTTCGATCGTAATGATCGAGGTTTCGACCTGCAGATCGAGCAACTGCGCATTGATATGTTTTCCGAACATCCCGACAATCCGCTGCCGCCGGGTGGCGGCCGGCAATTTGTACCGGGGAGTGTCGTTATCGTAAAGATTCATTTCGATGTTCGGGTTGCACAGCGCCACCCGTTGAAATTCATCGACGATATGTTTGGTTTCGACGGATTTACTTTTGAGAAATTTTCGGCGGGCCGGAACATTGTAAAACAAGTTTTTAACCAGGAGTTGAGTGCCGTTCTGGATATTGACGGCCGAAGTTTCTCCGAAAGCTCCTCCGTTGACGTACATCCGTAATCCCACCTCGTCGGTTTCCCTTTTGGTCCGTAGTTCCACTTCGCTGACCGAGACGATGGAGGCCAGCGCTTCTCCCCGGAATCCGAAGGTAGTCAGGGCATATAAATCGTCCGCACGGGTGATCTTGGAAGTCGCGTGCCGCTCGAAGGCCATTTTGGTGTCCCCGGGCGAAATGCCGCAACCGTTATCGATGACCTGAATCAACTCCCGGCCGCCTTCCTGTATATTGACGGTAATAGTGGTCGCTCCCGCATCCACCGCGTTTTCGACCAGTTCTTTGACTACCGAAGCCGGGCGTTGTACCACCTCTCCGGCAGCGATTTGATTGGCAACCGAATCGGGAAGCAGCTTGATCAGATTCTCCATTATTGCACGCCGCTGAAGAATACCGCCCAGATGGAATTACTGAAATCCGCTGTCATCAGCCACCAGGCGAAAGCGCACAGGAGCGCCAACAGGATAATGCTTCGCAAGGTTCGTCTTTGCTGACGCTGTTTTTTTTCTCGATCGGCAATGATACCTCGGCGAATCCGCATCTGGCGAATATATTGGCCGGGTTTGTATGCTTGCTCTCCTTCGGCCGGTTGATAATCCTCGCCCAACAGCTCCCGTTTGCGGGCTTCACGCTCTTCCTGCGCCGGATCGTAATACCGCGGCCGGTAGTCAAATTGCCGGGGTTTTCGGGTATTGAAAAAACTGAATTTCATATCTCTCTCTTTCTATGGACAAAATTAATGAAAAAACGGGATATTCCCGTCTTATATAAAACGAAAGAAAAGGGTATGAATTGTGTCGCTCAGAACAATGACAACTGATTGTAATTCTTATGGAAACTCACCCGGTGATGGACCGTAAGCCCGTGACGATCCATGGCCAGACGGTGTTCCAGGGTAGGGTAGCCTTTATTTTGTTTCCATCCATAGTGCGGAAAATGGGTGTCCAGATTTTCCATGTATTCATCCCGGTAAGTTTTGGCCAGCACCGAGGCCGCGGCAATCGAAGCGAATTTGCCGTCGCCTTTGACGATGCAACGGTAAGGGATTTCCAGAGCGGAATAGAAGCGGTTGCCGTCGATCAGCAACAATTCCGGACGGATCCGAAGCGCGGCGACCGCTTGGGACATGGCCAGGAAGGAGGCTCGGAGAATGTTGATGCGATCGATTTCTGCCGCCGTTACGGACTCCACTTTCCAGTCCAGGGCTTCCTGCTCGACTACCCGGCGTAAACGATACCGTTGTTTTTCGGTCAATTGTTTGGAGTCGTTCAATAGCGGGTGGGAAAAATCTTTGGGTAATATTACAGCGGCGGCGAAAACGGGACCGGCCAGACAACCCCGCCCGGCTTCGTCGCATCCGGCTTCGATCAAATGTGGATCGTAATAGGCTTTCAGCATGGTTAGAGTGTTAATATAAGCTTCGAATGACTTCGATCCGCAAGTACTCAGTCCGGCAAAAGCGGCTTTCTGCACGGCTCGGGCTTATTTTTAAACCGGTTTTTCGGTTACGGGATACCGCCGGCCAAAGCCCGGACAGCTCGACAAAGAAGGAGGGATAACAGGATCCTTTCTCTAATAAAGCGGTGCGGCTGGAGGATCAGTACCCAGAAACCGTTGCAAACCCAGGCCGCATGCTGAATAGTGGAAACCGTGAACAAACTTAGCACTCGCCGGCCGGTTCGGTTTTTCGAAAATCCGTGCCGCTCGAGGGTTTCTGACCGCTCCCGATGCTGGGGTGATCCTTCCTTCCCGCGGTTTCACGGTTCACCTGGATCCGGCTTAGCCCGAAGCCCGTTCGCCATAGCGAGAAAGCCCTTGGGAGAACCGAACTGCGTACTAGCCGCTAAAGAGTTATCCGATCGGGGCACCGACTCCGGCCGCCTCTTCGGGAGCCACCACCCGTAACCGGCCGTCGGCACCCTGCGCCATTAGAATCATCCCTTTGGATTCGATTCCTTTCAGTTCGCGGGGAGCCAGGTTGATCAGTACCAGCACCTCTTTACCGATCATCTCCTGCGGAGTGTAGAATTCCGCGATCCCCGATATGATGGTACGTTGGTCTATTCCCGTATCCACCGTCAGTTTCAGTAATTTCTTGGTTTTGGCAACTTTTTCAGCCGCAATGACCCGGGAAACACGGATATCCATCCGCTCGAAATCGTCGAATTGAATCGTGGATTTTTGCGGTTCGGCTTTGACTTCCTTGGCC
>JAJQAW010000140.1 GCA_021203585.1 Rikenellaceae bacterium | reverse complement strand
ACCTGGGTGCCAACGCGCAAGAGGCGCCGGATTATCTGTCCGATCCGCATTTGAATGTCAAAACGAAGGAGTACCTGAAAGTTTTGAACGCCAGTACCACTCCGGTGGAGTCGTTGGGGGTGCAAGGCGCGCGGAACGTGCTGATCAACGCTCAGAAATCCGTGAATGTCGATCTTTCGGGTATCGAAGAGATGGAAAGAACGATTACCATGGATGGCCAGACGATCAATATTCACGTGGTACGCTCGGAAGGCGTGCAGGGACATTTACCGGTATTTATTTTCATCCACGGAGGCGGATGGGTTTTGGGTGATTACCCGACCCACAAACGAATGGTGCGCGACTTGGTGGTCGCCTCCGGATATGCCTGCGTATTCCCGGATTATACGCCCTCTCCGGAAGCTCATTTTCCGGTAGCGATCAATCAGATTTACGCAACCACCAAATGGGTGGCTCAACACGGAAATGAAATCAACGTGGACGGCAAAAACCTGGCAGTGGTCGGAAACAGCGTGGGCGGCAACATGACCTTGGCAACCGCTTTGATGGCCAAGGAACACGGTGGCCCGGAAATCAAATGCTTGGTAGCGATATGGCCTGTAACGGACGCTTCGCACGATTTCCCCTCCTGGAAGATGTATGGCAAACAACGTTTCCTGACCGATTCTCTGATGAGTTGGATGTTCGATAATTATTCAACCAAAGAGGAGGATAAAAACAACATTCTTTATTCTCCGCTGCGGGCTTCGCTGGATCAGCTTAAAGGCCTGCCGCCCACTTTGATCGAGGTTGCGAAAAACGATATTCTCCGCGACGAAGGAGAAGCGATAGGCCGTAAAATGGATCAGGCCGGGGTGGACGTGACCACCATCCGGTTCAACGGCGTCACCCACGACTGGGGATTGCTGAACGGTTTTGCCGATCTGTCGGAAACACGGGCGCTGTTTTTGTTCTCCGCGGCGTGGCTGCAACAATACATGGGAAACTAAACGGGTTGTTCGGTTAAGCGAGAAAACCTGCCTCATTCGGCAGGTTTTTTTTGCTTCACCCCCAGGGAGGATCTGTTTTCGATCTTTCGGAGCGGCTCCGTTCGGTGAATCTCTTTTTTCTCTTATCTGATTGCAACCGCCTCTTGTTGCGGATCGTCTACCGGACAATTTACCGAATTGAACAACAGTATATCCCTGTTTTCATTCCCTTCCGTTTGGAGAAATACTTCGGGAGTTACGAATGGGAAACAATTGTAAATATAAGCCTTTCGGACCTACTCCATGCGAATGACCGGGGTCTCGGGCAAGGGAGCGTTCGATTTGACCTGGTCGAAAATCAAATGTTCAGCGTCCCGAACTTTGAACGATGGACCGACTTGGGTGTCGATGGTGATATGGTGGAATTCTATTTCCCTCGCCGTGGTGATCGAAAAACCGGTTTTTGCCTCCATGTTAATATTCGAGAAGGTGATGTTGCTGATCGGCATTTCGGGAATTCCGGTAATCGCATCCGCTTCGTTGATCTGCGTGGCGGTGATGCCGCTCAGGTGAATGTTCCGAAATACCGGAGTCTTTTCGGTCACGGGCCCTTCGGGAATATTCCGGTCGTAGAACAGATTGAATTCGAAAGCTTGCCGCTTGATATTTTTCATCACCAGGTTGCTGATCCGGATTTCCTCGACGATACCGCCCCTTTCGCGGGAAGATTTGAGGCGGATTCCTCGATCCGTGCCGTCGAAGACACAGTTGGAGATGGTGATTTTTCGAACCGAACCCGACATCTCGCTACCGATTACCACGCCTCCGTAACCGCTGAGCATGGTGCAATTGGTGATGGTGATGTTTTCACAGGGAACGTTCCATTTTCGGCCGTCCGCATCGCGCCCGGATTTAATGGTGATGCAGTCGTCTCCGACCGAAATGTGGCAGTTAGAAATGCGGACATCCTTGCAAGAGGTCGGATTGATGCCGTCTGTATTGGGCGAAGGGGGATTATCGATGGTAATCCCGTCGATGACGATATTCTGGCAAAACGCCGGATTGATCGTCCAGAAGGGAGAATTGATAAACTTTACCCCCGCAATGCAAATATTGGTCGAACGGAAGGCCTGAAAAAACGGCGGGCGAAAAAATTTTCTCCGGATTGTATTGTGGTAATAATCGGATACTTCCAAATCCGGATTGGCCTGTACCCACAAGCGTTGGTATTCGTTTTCCGGGTCTTCTTCCGGATTTTCCGCAAACCGTTCGCGCACCTCGTATTCTCCTTGCCACCACCGGGCGCCCTGACCGTCCAGGGTTCCGCGTCCTTCGATCGTGATATTATTCACTTCATAGGCGTAGATCAACGGAGAAAAACTGTTCATGACCGTTCCCTCCCAGCGTAGCGGCACCATCGGCAGGTAATGGTCCGGATGATCCGAAAATTTTAATACGGCCCCTGCATCCAGGTGAAGCGTGGTGTTGCTCCGCATCTGAAGCGCTCCGGTCAGGTAGATTCCGGCCGGGAAATAGAGGGTTCCGCCTCCCTTCGCGGAGGCTTCATCCAATGCGCCCTGGAGAATGGCGGTGGCCAATGTTTCCCCGTCCGCAACAGCCCCGCGTTCGAGAATGTTGAGCCATTCCGATCCGGCCAGGAGCTCGCTCGGGGAAAGAAGAAACAGTGCAAAGAGTATTTTTTTCATGCGCGCAAGGGTTTTGCTTTCGGGTAAAGTTTTCAAGAAATTTCAAACAAAAATAGGAAATCCCGTCCAATCCGTGAACAAGGTACCTACAAGAATTATCGATGCCATTGGAAAAGGATTAAAAATGGAAAGGATGCTGTAGTTTTTTGCTCTGGGAAGAGCCGGTAATCCGTCCGCCTTCGAACCGGGGCCGGCAGAGAATCCCGTCTGATTAGCGGTTCCGGAGAGTAAACTTTCCGCATGGAACGCCCATAAAATCCGGTATATTCGGGAATTTTAGACTGTCGGATGCGAATTTCATTCGGAGGGAATATGTATCGGGCGATTGGAGCGGCGGAAATTCAAACGGGAGCTGCCCAGTAGCGCAGTCCACGCTTCTCGGTCGAATGCTACCCGGAGCGTACCGGGAAAAGACCGGTGTACCGGCCGGTCGTGTGCTTTTGCAAAAATCCCTCTTTCACTCGATCATCGAAACTCAACCGGGCGAAAGAGGGATCGGAATACCTATTTCCGCAGTCCGTCGGCGGAGAAGCAGAAGCAGGATTTACAGGAGTGTCAATAGACTTTGTATGAATGAAAATAGCGTTACGCCGCATTTATTTGCCGACCTTCCACCGAACCTGTGTGGTGCTGTTTCCTGGTTCGACCCGACCGGGAATCCGGTTTCCCCGGGAGGGAAAAGAAAACGAGCGAGGAAAGGAGAAAAAAGAAAAATCATTCCCAGTCGGAAGATTTGCCGGTGGTAGTTTTCGGGTCACCCTTTACAGGTTGTTGGATATCCGATATATTCGGTTCGATACCGGCCAGCGGAACCGTGTTCGCTGTTCTGCGAACACGAGAACGAGAATATATCACGGTAAATTCTTTCCGGAAAGGGAACGATTTGTAGTATGGATTTTTTCATGCCTGCCGGTTTTTATGGTAAGGGGGATGAAAGAAGGGCACTTCATTCCTCTTGCCCCGTGCAAGGCGCTGGAACCACGATGCAGGCAAAAGTCAATCCATGCCCAAGGCATGAAAGCTCAAACCTATAACCTGCTTCTATTTAGTTTCCAGCTTTTTGCACGCAGTTATAGTCTCTATTCTTCGTTATTTCAACACAAATATAATCAAAACAATTCAATAAACACAAAAAAATAACTACACCGAAACGGTACCCCTCTGGTGAGGACCATTTCCATGCAATTATTTTTTATATAATACATGGAACCTGGCCCGTCGCGTGCAGGAAGCTGGAGACAACCTTGATGCAAACGAGCCAAGCCCATGATGTATCCAACATGAACCCGGCCCCCGTTTTACTGCATCAAATGGTCTTCTCCAGCATTTCGCACGCGCAAAACGGTAGGCTGAAAATTTCCGGATAGGAAATTCACATATGCCGTGCTCCAAAAATAGAAAATGTAGTTCTGATTACAAAGCTTTGGCCGGATAATTTCAAAAAAAAAACTGACAAGTTTGTCGTATGTCGCGCAGAAAAACCCTCCGCTTTACTC
>JAJQAW010000154.1 GCA_021203585.1 Rikenellaceae bacterium | reverse complement strand
GTACTACATTGGCCCACTGATTGCACAGAATCGGTAAATCGCGGTAGGACTGAATCCAGTTTTTGTAGGTATTCCAGATAATCGTCTCGGAAGTGGGACGAACAATCAATTCTTCTTCCAGTTTGGCCTCCGGGTCGACCACTACATCCGGCCCGTCCGGATTGTTTTTCAGGCGGTAGTGGGTGACCACGGCACACTCTTTAGCAAAACCGTCGACGTGAGAAGCCTCTTTGCTGAAAAAGGATTTGGGGATGAATAACGGAAAATAGGCGTTTACGTGTCCGGTCGCTTTGAACATATCGTCCAAGGCGCGCTGCATTTTTTCCCAAATGGCGTATCCGTACGGCTTGATCACCATGCATCCGCGAACGGCCGAATTTTCGGCCAGACCCGCTTTCATCACCAAATCGTTGTACCACTGCGAGTAGTTTTCCTCGCGAGCGGTAAGTTCTTTCAGCTCTTTTGCCATAATAGCATTATTCTTCTTGAGGTTTTAAACTGCAAAATTAGACTTTTTCAGCGATTTGCACAACCATGCAACGAAAATCCCGGCCGGCACATCTATATTTTAATCCGGGACCGGCAGTCTTTCCGGCCGCTTCGGGGTTTTAATGGAAAACTAATCCAAAACGGAACATTCCCTTAAAAAAGTATTATTTTTGTTCAAAGAGAGGAGATTAGGACGTAACAAAACAGCATTTTCAACGTTAATTAATTAGAAACGATTGTACCATTTATTCAGTTTAACAACATTAAAAATATAAAACAATGAAAAGCAGGTGGTTATTTACATCCTTGGCGATTGCGCTGGCCGGTTGGCTGGGCAGTTGTACCTCGACCAACCGCCTTGCTTCGTCCGGAGCCTATGATGATCTGTACGGAACACACGACATCAGGGCCATCGCGCAGGCCGAAGCAAGGGAAGCCGAACGCCAGAGACAGCTCCGCGAACAACTGATCATTCAGGATATCCAATCCGCGGGTGAAGACAATTACAGCATATTATCGGAAAATTACGAAGATTCATATGCCCGACGGCTGAGGGGATTTCAGTCCCTGACTTATAAACTACCGGCCAGCTACTACAATTTCCAATACAGCGACGCGGCCTGGGAAGCCTCTATGTATGATCCGGCTTTCTATAACGTGATTGTCATGGGAGATGAAGTGTGGGTAGAACCGCGTTACTTAACCGCGATGTTCGGCAACTGGGGAACCTCGGTCAATGTGAACATCGGCTGGGGATTCAATCACTGGTACCGTCCCTACTGGGGTTGGCACAGCTACTATACCTGGTGTGACCCGTGGTACTGGGGCTGGGGCGGCTGGTACGATCCGTGGTACTCCTGGGGTTGGGGTTGGAACAGCCATTGGGGCTGGTACGGTCACTGGCACTGGGGCGGACATCACCATTGGGGCGGCGGTCACTGGGGAGGATCTTCCAGCGGAGGCTGGAGCGGATCGGGACTCAGTTCCACCAACCGGCGTACCAATACCCTGGGTTCTTCCACTCCGGGACGATATACCTCCACGGCCAGCAGTAGTTCCTACCGCCGGGGAGGCGCTAATTACGCACCGGGATTAAATTCGAGCAGTACCGGTTCTGCCTACCGTAGAGGCACGTCATCAATCGGAATCGGAACCGGAACATTTTCCTCTTCCAGTGCTTACGGACGGCCCACTACCGGAACTTCGACCGGCACCACCTCTTCTTCTGCGACCAGCAGTTCATCCTACCGCAGAAGCTCTACCGGCGGTACAACCAGCAGCAGTTCATCGGCTTCTTCGAACAGCAGCTATCGGAGTCCCTCTTCGAGCAGCAGTTCTTCCGGAACCACTTCGAGAAGTTCCAGCTCTAGCTCCTCTTCCAGCAGCACTTACCGCTCCGGAAGCTCTTCTTCCAGCGGCGGTTTTTCCAGCGGATCCGGTTCTTCGGCAGTTCGCAGTTCGGGCTCGTCCGGTTCTTCCGGCGGCGGCCGGACCGGAAGCAGCAGTTCGAGCAGCGGCAGAAGGTAAACGATCAATAAAAATACCGAGCCATCCCTGTGGCATATTTTTCGCAGGGATGGCTTTATTAATCATAGGAAAAAATGGATCGATAAAATACTACTTATGAAAAAAATAGCAACTACCCTCACCGTAACAGCGACCGCTCTACTACTAACCTCCAACGCCCGGTCGCAAGGCCATGAAGAATTATACCGGTTTTCCAATTATGAATGGAATTATGGAACGGCGCGCTCGGCCGCCATGGGAGGAGCCTTTACCTCTTTGGGCGCAGATCTTTCCTCCCCGATGCTCAACCCGGCGGGACTGGGGATGTACCTCCGCTCGGAATTCGGAATGTCTCCCTCGATGACCACCTTGAAAACCAAGACGGAACACTTGGAGAATGGAAATTTCGGCCATTTCAACAACAGCGCCAACCGCAACCGGTTCACCCTAAATAATATCGGAAGCGCTTTCAACGTTTACCGGGGAAGCGGCGATGTTACCAGCATCACCCTGGGGATTACCTACAATAAACTTTCCGATTTTAATACACACACCACGGTTTTCGGTCGATCGGATGCTTCCCTGCTCTATCTTTTCCGCGATCAACTCAACACCAACAGGCTGTCGTTGGGAGATGTGGACGATCTGTTCGAAGGCAACCGAAGTTATGCCGGAATTGCCGGCGCAGTGGTGGCCGGATACTCCGGACTGGTGTATTACGATGAACAGGAGGGGCAGTTCAATATGAATGAAACCGTACCCGCCAATGCAACTTTTTATTCCGAAATGAACAAACGAACCCAAGGCAGTACGGGTCAATTCGATATGTCTATGGGTATGAATGTAGGCAATAAATTTTACTTCGGTCTCGGGTTCGGATTTCAGGATATCTTTTACAAAGAGAATTTCGAATATTACGAGCATCCGGAAAACGCCCCCTCGGAGGAGTACCAGCTGGATCATTATACCTACAATTCCTACATCAAGCAATCCGGTACGGCCTGGAATTTCAAATTCGGAGTTATTGTACGGCCGGTAGAGGAACTTCGGATCGGAATCGCTTTCCATACCCCCACTAAAATCAATCTGCACGACGATTATTACGTTCGGTTGGATAATCAGTTTTACCAAGGTTCCAACTGGGCCCAATCCCATGTCTTCAAGGCGGATTATCGGCTACGGACCCCGATGCGTCTCTTGACGGGGGCATCCTATACCTTCTATAATATGGCCATCCTGACGGTAGATTACGAAAGAATCTGGTACAACCAAATGAAATTTTTCTGGGACGGTTGTGGTTCGGAATACGCAGCCATTAACCGCGAAGTGAAAGACAATTATAAGGCATCGGACAATCTGCGGGCCGGTCTGGAAACCCTGTTAGCTCCGAATTGGTACGGACGGCTGGGATTTGCCTGGTATGGAAGTCCTTACAAAAGCGCACGGTTGATCACCGACGACAGCGACTGGAAAAAATACGACGGCACACGTTACAACTACTCGGCCGGTGTCGGATACCGAACCGGAAACTGGGGAATCGATCTGGTCTATATTTATATGGACAGCAAAGACGCTCCGGAATATGTTTACGATTACTACGATGCTCAAAACGGCATCTGGACCACCTCCTACAAAGCCAAAAGACAGCGCAACAATGTGACGTTGACCGCCAGCGTTCGATTCTAAGAAATTCAGAGAACGAGCAAGGAGCCGCCGGGTCTTAACCGGAGGTGATTGCGCTTCTTTTTCCAATACCGAGAATGATAAACCGGAAGAATCCTGCTTCCGGTTTTTTATTTTTGACTATCGAAACCGCCCTGATTGTATTTCCTGTCTCGATCCGCTCAGCTCATCGATATATTTTGCCCCTATATTCCCATAGCTACTGTCATCGTCATGGATACGAGGACCAAAACTCCCCCTTCACAACCGACCTTCAAGGTTAGCGGCCTGCAGAAGAGTATCCGTTTCCCGGTAAAGCCGAGCTCGAACCACACCGTCGGGCCTCCGTCATTCCCATCGATCGGGTTGGATGATAATCATAATCCTTATATTTAAGGTAATCCCTCGATATATGGCATTGAACTCGATCCGGACTTCACATGTGTCCGCAACCGCACTTGGCGAGAATTTTGAACCGAATAGGGGCAAACCGGTTTATTGTTATTTTAACACTATTTCCT
>JAJQAW010000075.1:1681-4186 GCA_021203585.1 Rikenellaceae bacterium | reverse complement strand
AATCCAGACTTTGCTGGTACACATTCATCACGGCGTTGCTCATCCCCATGCTGCTGAAGCCGCCGTCGTGGTACAGATTCTGCATCGTCACCTTACGGGTCAGATCGGAGAAGAGAGTCAACACATAATCCGCGCAATCCAGTGCCGTGGCATTTCCCAGGGGTGACATCCGTTCGGCAAAATCCATCAGCGCATCCATACCCATTACGCCGCTTCCGGCCGTGGTCGGGGTGGGGGATTGTGAGACGGTATTGATTCGCACCTTTTTTTCCCGACCGTAGATGTATCCGAAACTGCGCGCGATCGATTCCAGTAGCGATTTGGCGTCTGCCATATCGTTATAGCCGTACAGCGTACGCTGTGCAGCGATGTAGGAGAGCGCCACGATGGAACCCCAGTCGTTCAGCGCGTCATTCTTGCGGGCTACCTGGATTACTTTGTGGAAGGAGATAGCCGAAATATCCAGTGTTTTTTGAAGAAAATCGTAATTCAGATCGTCGTATGTATTTCCCTTCCGCACGTTGGGCGACATGCCGATCGAATGCAGGATAAAGTCGAATTTACCGCCGTGGAACCCCATGGCCCGATCGATCAGGTTTTCCAGATCGGACACATGGGTCGCGTCGGCGGGAATGACAATCGATCCGGTCTTTGCGGCCAAATCCTCGATATTGCCCATCCGAATCGATACCGCGGTATTGGTCAGTACAAACGTCGCTCCTTCTTCGTGGGCGCGTTCGGCCACTTTCCATGCAATCGAATTTTCGTTCAGGGCGCCGAAGATCAACCCTTTTTTCCCTTTCAGTAAATTGTACATATCCTTGTGGTTTGTTTTTCTGATTTCCGGGCGCAAAGATACGAACTTTCCCGGAACTGCCTTGGTTCGTGCTGTTATAATCGGAACAACCCCCGAAGCTAACTGAAAAAAGCCCGGAATTTCCGAGCTTTTTTCCTGTAAGCAAATGGATTGGGATCATTCCACCTCGAAGCGATAGATGCATACCGTATTATAGGTTTCTCCCGGGCGTAATTTGGTCGAAGGAAATTCGGGATAGTTCGGTGCCGCCGGGAAATTTTGCGTTTCCAGGCAGAATGCGGAGCGGAATCCGTAAGACTTACCGGTTTTTCCGATGTCGTTGCCGGTCATAAAATTACCGCTGTAAAACTGAATACCCGGTTCATCGGTCAGCACGGTCATTTTGATGCCGGTGAGCGGTGAAGAAACTTCAGCGGCTTCGGTGACGTCTCCGGAACGATCCAGCACCCAGTTGTGATCGTATCCTCCGCCCAGTTGCAGGGCTTCGTACGGTTCGTCGATGCGCTCGCCGATTACCCGGGGGGTGGTGAAGTCGAGCGGCGTGTCGATAACCGTGGCGATTAAACCGTTGGGGATCAAGCCCTCGTCGGTCGGGGTGTAATGCGAACCGTTGATTTGCAAGGTATGGTCCAAAATCGTTTCACTGCCCTCTCCGCTCAGGTTGAAATAGGAGTGATGGCTCAGGTTGATCACAGTCGGCGCATCGGTCGTGGCCTTATAGGAAATCTGCACTTCATTTTTATCGTGGGGCAGGACCATTCGAATTTGGATCGTCACATTCCCCGGATAGCCCATTTCCCCGTCCGGAGAGAGATAGGTAAAGAGAATGGCATCGTCCCCTTGTTCGGTGGTATAGGGTTCGGCATCGAAGACCACGTCATAATAGCCCTTCGAACCCCCGTGCAGGTGGTTCTCTCCGTCGTTGATATCCAGTTGATAGACCTGGTCGTCCAGGAAAACCCGTCCCTTCTCGATTCGGTTGGCATAGCGTCCCACAGTAGCTCCATAGTATTTCTCTTCGGAATTCATATACTCTTCGAGCGTATTTCTTCCCAGCACTACGTCGCGGAAATTCCCCTCTCGATCCGGTACCCACAGGTTGACGATACGGGTACCGTAATTGGTGACCTGAACGGTCATGCCATTCTCGTTGGTGAGGGTATACAGGTCTACGGGTTTGCCGTCGATCACCTGTTGAAAATTTTCGGCCGGAATCAGGGTGACCGTTTGTTTTTGCGGTTTGGTGCTACAGGAAGCCAGCATTAATGCCAGAACTCCCCATAATGCGGTTTTTTTCATGGTATTAAGTTTTGATTTTGGAGTTACTTGGTAGAGCTTACCGGCACTTCCACCACGGAGCCGAACTGGTAAACGGGTATCCGTTCCGAAGTCAGTACCGTTTTGTCCAACATCAACCGGCAACCCGCGATGTCGGCAATGCGCAGAAATACGGTCCCGCGCGAATCTTTTCCGGTTCGGTTCGCTACGGTATGGGCCGCCTTGCCTTCCGGTGTCATTTCCAATACGATCGGGGTCCCCGACAGATCGTTTTCCGGCAGAATGCCGCCCGTTTCGTTGAACCGGCATACGATCATGGTATGACGTCCGGCTACAGGAATGACTTCCACGGTGCGGATTTCCGTGCGCACGGTCCGTTTTCCCAAAAACAGGGCGATGTATTCCTCTTC
>JAJQAW010000075.1:0-1671 GCA_021203585.1 Rikenellaceae bacterium | reverse complement strand
TCTTCCAGCCGTTGCATCTCCTGCAACGCGGCTTCCAGGCCGGCCCCATATACGTACTCCCCGGCCTCACCGGTGACCAGATCGAACCGGCGTTGACGCAAGGTAAACAGGGTCCGGGCCGCCTGCGCCGCCGCTTCTTCGAGCGAGGGATCGTTGGCGTTTAATTTATCCACTTGTACGCCCTCGAAGTCCTGCACCCGCGGCGCGTGTTCGCGGCCAGGCAGGGTTCGCGGGCCGAAACGTGGCGTCATAGGTCCGTCTTGCGCCAGGTTTCCTTCGGGAGTTTGAATATACAGATCGAAGGGAGTTTTGTCCGGATGATCCAGTGCGTATACGGCCGAAGGGTCCGCTTCACTGGAATAAGAAAGGGAAGCGCCCGTGATAGTGTAAATTTCCTTGTCCGACAGGTGAGCCACGGCGCCCAGGTACTTTTGGGCGTAGCGCGCATACGGACCCTTCTTGATGGTTTCACGTTCAACCGTAAAAGTTACGGAAATAACGGTTTGCGGCAAGCTGTACGTGACGGCATGGGCCGCTACCGTACCCCCGGAAGCCAACGGAACGGATTTTGTCGACTGACCGTGGGCCGTTGCTACCGCAAAGGCGGCAAGAAGAACAGGAAGTACTGATTTTTTCATGGCCGTGAACTCAATTAAATTGGGACAAAATTACGGTTTTCTTTTGTTTTTACCAACGTTTTATCTTCACATTATTTTCGTTTCCGTACTATCCGACCGTAATTTTTCAGCCAAACAGGGGGGACGGATTTGCGCACCGGAAGCCGTACAAACCACAAAGCACCGCTTTGCCGGCCGGAAAAAAACTATGGGCCGGAAAGCGGTGTTCTTCAAAATCAAAAGCTTTTTCTTTCAGGAAAGAATAGGGAGCGATCCCCCGGCGGTTATTGTCGAACGATCTGTTCCACCGCTCGGATGACCAATCCGTTGTCGCTTACCCCTTCTATAACCACGGAGTAGGTGCTGTTTCCCGGGTCGGCCGTATAAAAGGTAAACCGAGCCGTTCCTTACCGGTCCGTTTGTAGGGCAGGATTCCAATACAGGGTGGTGCGCAGGTCCGGGGTTTGGCGGTCCCGCGGACCGGCCGTGGCATAAACCGGCGAGTAAAATTCCGCCGGGACCTGATACCCCAGCGGGGTGATAATTTTCCGGTTGAAGCGTATTTTATTCACGCCTGGATTTTCCACTAGATAGATCTGGATGATCAGACCACCCTCCGGTGGACGGGTAAATAAAATGTGTTCGATGTCCTGCAATTGAACATCCATCCGCCAGTCGAACCAATCCCAGGCGGGAAAATTGTCGATTTCAAATTTGACCTCTCCTCGGGAATAATGCAAACCGTCCGGATTGACCTGTAATCCCGGGATCATGAAAAATAGTGTCTGCAGATCGGTAATTTTATTTTCTTTGAAATATTCCTGGTCATATACATAGTCCGCGAATTTCATTTTCATCTCCCGGTGGGCATCCAGGGATTTTCTTCCGGTCACCTGGACCGCATCCATATAAATGGTTCGCATGCCGTTCTCCATGATCCATTTTTGCTCGGCCTTGGCGATATAGCCCGGATTCCCTGCCATCGACTGTAGCGGACCGGGTAGGGCGGGCAACCGAAGCTGGGTCGGGTCTTCGTCCAGGAATAGTTCCACAT
>JAJQAW010000095.1:3669-4213 GCA_021203585.1 Rikenellaceae bacterium | reverse complement strand
TAACGAGATGCAGGCAACAATTATTGTGTTTCAACAATTTATTAACAATTTTCATACTAATTCTGTCTAATGACCTATTTTTTTAGCTTTTCGTGCTATTATTTTTTCTATTATAAAGATAAGGAAAGGAGAGAACACCGATGTTATCGCTCTTTTAAGAAAATATTAAATCCATCGGATCAACGGAAGTCAATGCTTTCTACGCCCGGATATTTGGTCGGATCGAACAGGAATGTATCCGAGGAGACCGGAACATTGGGCGTAATCTTTTCCACATCGAGCACCAGGTCGTTGCCGTATTCCTCCAGCCGGTACACCAACCGGACCGGCATCCCTGCCGCATCCGCGCACAGAGTCACCAGGCTGAAACCCGTATCGTTCGATTTAGGAGTCAGTTCGATCTGGGAAGTACTTTTTCCGGCAACGGAAACGTTTCCTTTGTATGTAGAATTGAAATCCCGTTCATAGATTTGGAAAATTTTGGCCGGATTGGCAAAAATACGGGTGTCGTTCGAATCGGGGGTTTCAATGATCACCTCGTCGT
>JAJQAW010000095.1:0-3659 GCA_021203585.1 Rikenellaceae bacterium | reverse complement strand
TCGTTTGATTCGGAATAAGTATACCCTTTTCGACCGTCAAAAAAACTCTCTGAAGCGGAGATATCCAGATAATATTTTTCGCCGCTTACAATCAGAAAACCGTCCAGGTCCCGGAACTCTCCCTGCATATTGGCCGTGAAGTCAATGGAATAACTGTAATAAGATTGAAATAGTGCAGCCATTTTCCGTAAGATTTCCTGCGAACGTTCGTCCGCACGACAAACGAGTACCGGCAACAGGAACAGGATTAATAAAATTTTTTTTCTCATCGTATATTCTTGTATAAAGTTATTAACAGAAAATAAAAAATTGGTTAACAAAAAATAGAGGGTTTACCAACAAACCTGACGACAGTGTGGACGACTCTTAGCCGCTGGGCCAAAGGCGTACCGATGACTCTTTTCGGACAAGATTTTTACTCAGGCCCTCCCCGCTCTCTCATCGCTTTGACAGGCTCGGCAGTCCCCTCGAAGCATCGTTCTCCACCGACTTTCGGGCTGCAAGCCGTCAAAACTTTCGCCGACCGAAATTCCTGGTCGAAGGGAACCCATCGGGTTGTCTGAGGCCGAGATTTTCGGTTTAATGGAAACTGTCCATCTGGGCCAACAATTGATCCAACTGCAATAAATCGGTAATCTTCACCTCGCGCGGTTTGCTTCCCTGTGCCCGACCGACAATCCCGGCCGCCTCCAACTGATCCATGATCCGGCCCGCCCGGTTGTAACCGATGGCAAACTTGCGCTGAATGAGTGAAGTGGATCCCTGCTGCTCCGAAACTACCAATTTAGCCGCCTCCTCGAACAAGCCGTCCCGCTTGCTCAACGTGTCCGAATCGACTCCGCCCCCCTCACTCTCCGGGGCATAATCCGGCAGCTGGTAAGCTTCGGAATACCCCCGTTGATTGCTGATGTATTCCATGATGCGTTCGCTTTCCGGAGTATCCATAAAGGCACATTGAACCCGAGTAATTTCTCCGCCGGTCTGAACCAGCATATCTCCCCGCCCGATGAGTTGTTCGGCTCCCGGATGATCGAGGATGGTCCGCGAATTCATCATCGAAGTCACCCGAAAGGCGATGCGGGCCGGAATGTTGGATTTAATCAGACCGGTAATCACGTCTGCCGTAGGCCGCTGAGTAGCGATAATCAGGTGGATGCCCACCGCACGCGCCAACTGCGCAATCCGCGCCAATGGAGTCTCGATTTCGCGGCCGGCCGTAACCAGCAAATCGGCATACTCATCGATGACTACCACGATATAAGGTAAATACCGATAGCCTTTGTTGGGATTCAAACGACGTGCCGCAAATTTGGCGTTGTATTCCTTGAGGTTGCGTACGCCGGCGTTCTTCAACAGGTCGTATCGTGAATCCATTTCAATACAAAGTGAATTCAGGGTGTACACTACCTTCTGGGTATCCGTGATAATGGCTTCTTCTTCACTGGCCATCTTGGCCAGAAAGTGCCTTTCGAGCTGGGCGTAAACCGTCAATTCTACTTTTTTGGGATCGACCATCACGAATTTCAATTCCGACGGATGCTTTTTATACAGTAAAGAGGTAATGATGGCATTCAACCCCACGGACTTACCCTGTCCCGTAGCCCCGGCCACCAGCAGATGAGGCATTTTAGCCAGGTCGATGGTGTAGCATTCGTTCTGAATGGTTCGTCCCAAGACCACCGGAAGATCGTAGTCCGCATCCTGGAATTTCTTGGATTTGATCACCGAATACATCGACACGATCTGTTTGTTTTTATTCGGAACTTCGATACCGATGGTTCCCTTGCCCGGAATCGGGGCAATGATACGAATACCTAAAGCCGCCAAGCTCAGTGCGATATCGTTCTCCAGGTTCTTGATCTTCGAAATCCGGACCCCCGGAGCCGGAATGATTTCATACAGGGTCACGGTCGGTCCTACGGTCGCTTCGATTTTATCGATTTTGATTCCGAAGTTTTCCAGCGTAGTCTCGATTTTGTTTTTGTTCTCCCGTAATTCCGTATAGCTCACACTGACCGAAATATGATGGTCTTCCAGCAATTCCACCGGAGGTTTCTGGTAAGCGGACAATTCGAGCGTATGGTCGTAAAAGCCCACATCCACCATCTCGTCCGGTAAGAGTTCCTCTTGGCGGGCTACCCGTACCGTAAAATTTTCACCCATTTGGATGCTTTCTCCCGCTTCGCTCGCAATGGTTTCCTGCCGGTCTGGCCCGGTGGGAGCGGCAGGAAGACCGGTTGCGCTCTCCACTACAGGAGCTCTATCGACACCCGTGGCGACCGATGCCATATCCAATTCCGAGTAAAATTCCTCCTCTTCCGATCCGGACAAGGTGGCCGCCTCGTCCAATACATCCAACATATCATCCATGTCTTTGATAACCTCCCGGATAATAAACCCGTCGGCATCCGTAACCTCCCGGTACCGCATCCCGTCTTCGCGTTTATCGGTCAGCGGAACGCGGGGTTTTTCCCAGGCTTCCGGCTGCTCCTGCTGCTTACCAACCGTACGCACGACAAAATCATCGTCCTCTTCCGGAAAGTCCGTCACCTTGCGGATCACCGCAGGCTCCGGGGGAACGATCGGTGCAATCGGCGCCACCGACTCGGCTTCGTAACTGAAATCGTAATCGACTACCGGTTTGAACCTCCGATGCGGTTTCTCCGCTACCGGTTCACTCTGAAGCTCTTCTGAAACCGGACGGACAGCTTCCCGGGGCCGCTTGGAAAAAATACGGCTAAAGAATCCTTGCGCAGGAGCGAGGCTTTCCTCCTCGAAAAATTCCTCTTCTCCTTCTTCTTCCGGCTCCGGAATCCTTCCACTCACCGCGGATACAGGAATCTCTGCTTGCTCTTCCTCCTCGTCCACCAATATCCGGGACTCCCGCTGGTGGTGGATGTATTCCGTCACGTTACTCGCCATGGAAACAGTGGTATCCGCCACTCCTTGACCGACCTTATTGAGCAAAGCGATGGTGCTGCGGTTGATATACACCGCCAAAAAAACAATCAATACGATCAACAGCAACGCCGTTCCGTAAGAAAGATAAGAATTGATCAAACCGGCAATATAGATTCCATGCGCACCGCCCAATCCCGTACCGAAAGCCCCCGGACCTTCGCCGAATAAACCGATGTACCCCAGGGTAACAGAGCCCAGAATCATTACCATCAGGCAAATGGACACCAGTTTATTGAACATGACCGGTTTAAAACGTAATATCCGAAGCGATAACACCATCAAAACGATCGGAATCAACAACCCGAATACCCCGAAAGCTTCCGCTACCAACCAATTCCCGAGCTTAACCCCGAGACGGCCGCCCCGGTTGAAGACCTCCATGCTCGCGGATTCGCCAAAAGGTAAATAGGCGATTGCCTGGTCCGCCTTCCAGTTGAAAAAATAGGAAAACACGGAAAGGAAAATGTAAAGCGAAACAAACAAAGCCGAAAAGCCAAGAATCCACCGTTGTGTCGTGCGGTCCTTCGGTTTGGGTTTACGCGACCCCCGGCTCGCCGCTTTTACGGAGGGCCTGCGTTTGACAGCCGTCCCGGTTTTGGATGTAGTATTTCTAACTGGACTCATACATTTAAATTTGGTTGTCTGCCACTCGGGCTAAAATCTGTTCCCCACGCCGGCGCAACCGACTGAGGTAATCG
>JAJQAW010000403.1:3354-4229 GCA_021203585.1 Rikenellaceae bacterium | reverse complement strand
AGAGAAACCAAAACTAATCCCGCCAGCAAGAGACCAATCAATCCCGACTCGATCCATATCAGAAGAAATTCATTGAACGGGTGATTGGAATTATCGGCTAGAATGGCATAGGGAGATTCCGGGTGTTCACGGAACCACGCTGCTTGTTCCGGCATATAATCCGACTTGAACGTCCCGGTGCCGTTACCGAACATCAGCGGCTCCGGGCCTGCTTTCAGAGCCAATTTTGCTATCAGATAGCGTCCCGATGTGGACTTTTTTTTTGATTTGAAGCAGTCCCGCGAAAAGAACGGTCAATAGCAAAACGGCGCCGGGTATCAGGTATTTCCGCTGACGAGCAAGTAAAGACCGGTAACGCCGGATCAAAAAAAGAATCGTTACCATAGCCAGGGCCAGTATGCCGGTACGGGAGCCCGAAAGGACCACGGCGCACCAGACAAGCAGACAACCCATCAGCCATCCCGGTTTATTCTTTTTCAACGCGGACCGTTGCAGAAGAAACGGGTAATAGGCAGCCATGCTAACCGCAAAACCCGCCGGATTATCGAAAGATCCGGTAACCGGAAAGTAGGTATGCTGCGGCACGATACCGAAGTATTGTATGAATCCGTAAACTGCCTGTAAAACACCGCAAACGGCTATTATTCCATCGAATCTCCGCTGCGGGAGTTGTCGGCAGCGCAGCAGAAGAAAATAACGCTCCCGCACAAAACAAATAGATGCTGCGGATATACAGCGGATTAAAAAAACTACGGAATAGCAGATAAGCCAACAGGAGCAGACAATTGACCGTAAGCCGATCCGGCGTTAATGTGATGTTTCCTTTTCCCGGCCAGTTGCAGAACAAACCCCACAACAGGGTCCCGGCCACAAAA
>JAJQAW010000403.1:0-3344 GCA_021203585.1 Rikenellaceae bacterium | reverse complement strand
CATACATCCCGCGCACAAAAAAAGAAAAAAAGCGGTATCCGGAAGATACCCGCGCGCCCACAAATCGAATTTATATTTCCTGCCGGACACAGACATCAGCGGAGAATAGCCCGGACCTGCAAAATATGAAACAGGGAATCCGTATTGGCGTTGATAATTACATACTCTTCCCGCTCACCCGCCCCTTTGTTCTTCGGGTCATACGTGAATCGGAGCAGGCAGCTCTCTCCGGGTTCCAACCGATACTTTTCCGCCGAGGCCTTCGTACACCCGCAACCGGTATTAACCGGCCCGATTTTCAGCGCCTCATCCCCGGAATTGGTCAGGGTCACTTCCCCCGCGTAAATGCTGTCCGTTGTGATAATTCCAAAATCATAGCTGTAAGTCGAAAGTTCCAGCCTGAGCGGCCCGGAAGGCTTACAGGCAATAAAAATGAATACTATTACGAATAAACTAACAGCTTTGTTTCTCATGATTCGGATCGTAGTTATTGTTTCACCTCTTAATTGTCGTGAGTTATTTCCGTATTTAATGGCTCACCGGGCCATCAACGCGTCTATCCTGGCGACCAGTTCTTCGCCGCGGAGGTTACGGGCCAGGATCGTGCCGTCGCCGTCGATGATGACCGTGTATGGGATAAATTTCACCGAATATAAAGTACCTATGCGTTCTTTTCCTTTTACGCTGATGAATTGCAACCATTCCATACGATTTTGATCGATCGCCCGCATCCATTTCTGCTCGTCCGTATCGGAACTGATGCCTATCACGACCAATCCCTGATCTTTATATTTTTCATGCAGCCCTGCAATCAATGGCATTTCTTTGATACAAGGGCCACACCAGGAAGCCCAA
This sequence comes from Rikenellaceae bacterium, assembly GCA_021203585.1. GTDB lineage: Bacteria > Bacteroidota > Bacteroidia > Bacteroidales > Rikenellaceae > JAJQAW01. Next base: position 2,489 of record JAJQAW010000403.1, on the reverse strand, counting down.
AAATCCAGCAGTATCAGTTTTTTATCCGGTATGATCTCACTCAACAATTTCTGTTGTCCGTCCGGGGCTTTACCCGTAAAATCAACAAAGGGTTCTCCGGGTTTCAGGTTTTCCGGAATGATTTCAACCGGTTCATGAAGTGTGGGATCGTAACCCGGGCTTTTTCTAAGCTCCTCCACTCCCCGATTCATGCGTGCCTGGTGTGCATATAATCTTTTTTGATATACCTCCGGCAAGCGATCTATGACATGTTCAAACGGATTGAATTCCCGGTTCATATACGTCCACAGAAGAGGAGTCAGGACTTCCGGAAAATCCAGATATTTTTTCATAAACTCCCCTTCGCTCCTGACCGCCTGGCTTTGCAAATCTTTGGGAAGGCGCCGACCGTATTCCGCCTCATCATCCGTCGTCCAGTTTCGGGCTTGTAACTTGGCTTTTCTCTCGTTTATCAACGGTTGAACAATCTCATTCATACGGATTTGAAAATCTGAGATATGAGTTTGGTAATCGTCATTGAGCCGGGTACCCGATACCGTACCTGCTTTTTCCCATTCCGATACGATAACCCTGATCTCTCCCGGCTCTGCAACAAAATTAGTATTATTTCTATACGGAGCTGTCCGGTCAAACCCAATGACACCTAAAAAAGGTTCACCCTTTAGCTGACCTTCGTAATAAAAATGAGTACCGGAAAGAGTTACACTGTCAATCGTTTCATATAATCCTTCGTAAGGAAGAATTCTTTTCGAAATATAAATTACATGTCCGGAATTGGAATCATCCGGAAAATCAGCATGAATAGTAAACCTTTCCTGAGAAAAGACGTTGACAGATAAGGTGGCTAACCAGAAAAAGGAAAAGAGAATTCGTTTCATCATTTATTTTTTAGTTGGGATATAAACGATTTAACCCCTTATCAGTAACTTTGGTTAAATTCCATCATACCAATTATCTGGCCATCAGTTCATCGATTTTGGCGACCAGTTCTTCGCCGCGCAGTTTGCGGGCCAGGATTGTGCCGTCGCCGTCGATAATGACCGTGTACGGGATGGTTTTGATCGAATAGAGCTCTCCGATCCGGTCCTCTCCCTCCGCACTAATTAGTTGCAGCCAGTCCATATTGTATTGCTCGATCGCCTGCTTCCAGTTTGCTTCATTGGCATCTGAGCTGATCCCGATCACTGCCAGACCTTCGTCTTTATACTTTTCATGCAATCCGGCTATCACCGGCATCTCCCGGATACAAGGCCCGCACCACGAAGCCCAAAAATCCAAAAGGATCAATTTTTTTCCCGGCAAAATTTCCGATAATTTAATTTCTTGTCCATCCAGGGTCATTCCTGTAAAATCGCTGTATGGTTTACCTACCTGTACCTGTTCCGGTATGATCTCGATCGGGCGAAAGATTTGCGCAGTATCCGGTTCTCTGTTTCTACGATATTCTTCCCTTCTTTTTATCATCACTTTTTGTATAGAATACAGTGAATCCCGGGCATTTTCCGGCATTCTATCCAGAACATGCTGGATTCTTTCCTGCAATCTTTCATGAGTAAGATATACAAACAACATGGAACGGATAACTCCCGGAGAATCGGCATATTTCTCCAGAAAAAGCAATTCCTTTTTCCTGGCATCTTCTCTTTCCGGGTTAGATACTGCTTCTCGCATATATTCACGCTCATCATCTTCAGTCCATGTCCTGTTTTCATATCCCCGCACTCGTTTTTGTTCCCAGGGTTCTCGGATTCGTTTCGACATATTTCCAGGAACAATAATTAACTCGTTATAATCGTCATTGATCCGCGTGCCTGAAACATTTCCGGCGTCCTCCCAGTTTTTAATGTCTATAAATATATTACCAGGTTCAATTATGAAAGAGGTCCTGCTATTACTTTGAGAGTCAGAAAAGAAAGCGAATTTCAGACGGGCTAAAAATGCACCTTCCATCGTCAACCCCTGATAATTAAATGTGTCATCCATAACCAACGCACTATCCAGTAGAGGGAATTCTTTCTCATAAGGAATTACAGTCCGGTAAAATTTGACGTATTTGCCATCCTGGGAATGATCAGGTAAATTGCCGAAATATTGTAATTTGCCTGTCCGAAAAGCGAGACAGAAAAAAAGAAGAAAAAGGAACTATATAGAATTTTTCTCATTATAGTAGGAGTTCATGAAGTGGATCTATCTAAACCATAACTTGATTCCCTAAATTATTGTTAGTCCGCGGTATTATAGGCTTTCTCACAATCTTCCTCGCAATCATTCCGATCCCCGCTACATTTGGACTGATCCTGCTCCCATTTTTCCAATACTTGAAGATAAGCAGGTGTTTCATTTCTAATATCTCTCTCAGACAGTTCGTCCAATGCATCCAGGTAGGAGCGCATGCACGGCATAATGCAATCCCAGTAATTATTACTACAAGAGGCCATGCACACCTCGTAAGCCTCACGGTCTACCCGCTTTAGTCCCGATTCCTATAT
>JAJQAW010000217.1 GCA_021203585.1 Rikenellaceae bacterium | reverse complement strand
CCTTCCGCTTTGAGTTGGGCACGCTTCGCTGCATAACGCTTTACCAGCTTGGCACGCTTCACTTCGCGGGCTTTCATTGATTCCTTTGCCATATCCTATTCTTGCTTTTTGTTGTTTTTAAACGGTAAACCGAACGCTTTCAGCAGGGCCTGGGCTTCCTCATCGTTTTTCGAAGTGGTCACAAAACTGATCTCCACCCCGAGGATTTTCGAAATCTTGTCGATATTGATTTCCGGAAAAATGATGTGTTCCTGAATACCGAGAGAGTAGTTTCCGTGTCCGTCGAATTTCTAGTTGATACCCTTGAAATCGCGGATGCGCGGCAAAGATACAACAATTAATCGTTCGAGGAACTCATACATGCGATCTTTTCTCAAAGTCACACGCAGACCCACCGGCATACCCTTCCGCAATTTAAAGTTTGAAATATCTTTGCGTGAGCGGGTTACCACTGCTTTTTGTCCGGCGATCAAGCTCAATTCTTTCTGAGCGTTATCGATCAGTTTTTTATCGGCAACCGTCTGACCGATACCCTGGTTCAGGACGATTTTCTCCAATTTCGGCACCTGCATGATGCTTTTGTAGCCGAACTCTTTCATCAGGGCAGGAGCGATCTCCTCCTGGTACCTGGTTTTCAGTGTAGGTGTGTATGCTGCCATTATTTGATCTCCTCCCCTGAACGTTTAGCGTAACGAACTAATTTACCTTTATCGTTCTGACGGCGGCCGATCCGGCTGGGTTGTCCCGATTTCGGATCGATCAGTTGCAGATTCGAGATGTGGATCGGAGTTTCCTGCTCGATGATTCCACCCTGAGGATGCGCCGCGTTGGGTTTGGTGTGTTTTTTCACCAGATTAACGCCTTCCACGACCGCGCGGTTCTTGTCTTTCTGGATCGACAGCACCTTGCCTTCGGAACCTTTGCTGTCCCCGGCGATAACCCGTACCGTATCCCCTTTTTTGATATGTAACTTAACTGACATCGTTGTAAATTTTTGAGATTACAGTACTTCAGGAGCCAGTGAAACGATCTTCATGTGCGAGTCGCGCAGCTCACGGGCCACCGGGCCGAAGATACGCGTTCCGCGCATTTCACCCTGGTTGTTGAGCAGCACCACCGCGTTGTCGTCGAACCGGATATACGATCCGTCCGGACGGCGTATCTCCTTTTTAACACGTACTACGACGGCTTTCGAAACCGTACCTTTTTTCACGTCGCCTGACGGGGTAGCGCTCTTCACAGTCACTACCACTTTATCGCCGATCGAGGCATAACGCTTGCGCGTACCGCCCAGAACACGGATACAAAGCACTTCCTTTGCTCCGCTGTTGTCCGCAACGGACATTCTGCTTTCCTGTTGTAACATGACTATTTAGCTCTTTCTAAGATTTCTACTACCCGCCAGCGTTTGGTCTTGCTGAGCGGCCGGGTTTCCGAAATTTTTACGGTATCGCCGGGATTGCAATCGTTTTTCTCGTCGTGAGCCACGAACTTGGTCGTCTTGTTCACGAATTTGCCGTAGATCGGGTGTTTCACCTTCCTTTTGACAGCCACCGTGATGGACTTTTCCATCTTGTTGCTCACAACCACCCCGATACGTTCTTTTCTAAGATTTCTTTCCATGGGTAATTCTGATTATTGGTTTTGCTTTTCACGCAATACGGTCATCATGCGAGCAATGTCCCGGCGTGCTTTTTGTATCGTGATAGGATTTTCTACCGGCGAAACCGCGTGGTTCAATTTCAGGGTTTGCAGGTTGGCTTTTTCAGCCGCGATGCGTTCCTGGAGATCCGCTACGGAGAGTTCTCTTATTTCTGATGTTTTCATGGCGTCCGTTAGATTGAAGATTCAGTGAAATCCCGGCGAAGGATAAATTTGGTTTTTACAGGAAGCTTCTGAGCACCCAGGCGCAATGCTTCCATCGCAACATCCAGGGGCACCCCTTCCGCTTCGAACAGGATACGGCCCGGAGTAACCGGAGCAACGAATCCTTCCGGAGCTCCTTTACCCTTACCCATACGTACCTCTGCCGGTTTTTTGGTGATCGGCTTGTCCGGGAAAATCCGGATCCACAGCTGACCTTCACGTTTCATATGACGGACGATCGCCTGACGGGCCGCCTCGATCTGGCGTCCGGTGATCCAGGCGGGTTCCAACGTCTTGATGGCGTAGGAACCGAATGCAAGCTGGTTTCCGCGTTGGGCGTTACCCTTCATGCGGCCTTTTTGCACCCTTCTGAATTTGGTCTTTTTCGGTTGTAACATGGTTTTGTTCCTTTAAAGAGTCCTTTACTTACTTTCTTCCCTGGCCACCGCCCGAAGGACGACGGCGTCCGCCACGGTCTCCGCCCCGACGGTCGTCACGGCCACCGCGACCACCCCGGTCACCCCGGTCACCGCCGCGGTTGCCCGCGCCGGCTGCGTGCGCTCCGGTAGTCGGCAGCTCGAACAGGTCGCGTTTGCCGTACACCTCGCCGTTGCAGATCCAGACTTTAATTCCCAGGATACCTACTTTGGTCAGGGCTTCCGCCAGGTTGTAGTCTACGTCCGCACGGAAGGTGTGGAGCGGAATACGTCCCTCTTTGTAGGTTTCCGAGCGGGCCATTTCGGCACCGCCTACCCGGCCGGAAATCATCACTTTGATCCCTTTGGCGCCCATGCGCATGGTCGAAGCGATCGTCGTTTTCACGGCGCGGCGGTAAGAAATGCGACCTTCGATCTGGCGGGCGATGTTGTTGCTCACGATCACCGCGTCGAGTTCAGGTCTCTTTACTTCGAAAATATTGATCTGTACCTCTTTTTTGGTCAGGTTTTTCAGCTCCTCCTTCAGTTTGTCGATCTCCTGGCCGCCTTTACCGATGATGATGCCCGGACGGGCGGTGCTGATGGTGACCGTAACCAGTTTCAGGGTACGCTCAATAATGATTTTGGAAATGCTCGCTTTCGCCAAACGGGCATTCAGATACTGGCGTATCTTGGCGTCCTCCAACAGTTTGGCCGAAAAATCTTTCCCGCCGTACCAGTTCGAGTCCCAGTCGCGGATGATACCCACCCGGTTTGAAATCGGATTAGTTTTCTGTCCCATTTGACTCTGCTTTAGCTTTTGTATTTTTTTCTTTTACTACCAATTTGTCCACGACAATCGTCACGTAGTTCGAGCGTTTGCGGATCCGGTGTGCCCGTCCCTGCGGAGCGGGTTGGATTCGTTTGAGCATCCGCGCGCTGTCGACATAGATCTCCTTTACGCAAAGAGCGGTGTCTTCCAGGCGCTCGCCTTCGTTTTTGGCTTCCCAGTTGGCGATAGCCGAACGGAGCAGCTTTTCCATCCGGATGGAGGCTTCCTGTTTGCTGTAACGCAGGATACCCAGTGTACGGTTTACTTCCACGCCGCGGATGTTGTCGGCCATCAACCGCATTTTGCGGGGCGAAGTCGGGCAGTTGCGCAGAATAGCGATCGCTTTCTGCTTTTTCTCCGCCTTGAGCTTCTCGGCCATTTCGTGTTTTCTTGCACCCATTATTCAGATACTTTGAATTTTTTACCTACTTATCTTTTCTTGTTCCCGGCGTGACCGCGGAAGTTCCGCGTCGGGGCGAATTCACCCAGCTTGTGACCCACCATATTCTCGGTTACATAGACCGGAATAAATTTGTTCCCGTTGTGCACCGCGATGGTGTGTCCAACGAAATCGGGTGAGATCATACTTGCACGCGACCAGGTTTTAATGACCGATTTCTTGCCGGTTTCGTTTTGGGCAAGAACTCTCGATTCCAGTTTCGGCTCGATATACGGTCCTTTTTTCAGTGAACGACTCATATGCTACCTTTTTAACTATTTACGTTTTTTCTTCCCTTTGGAGATAATAAACTGGTGCGAAGCCTTTTTCGGCCGGCGGGTTTTGTAGCCCTTAGCCAGCAAGCCTTTGCGAGAACGCGGGTGTCCTCCCGAAGAGCGGCCTTCACCACCCCCCATCGGGTGATCCACCGGGTTCATGGAAACCCCGCGGTTGTGCGGGCGGCGGCCCAACCAGCGTCTGCGTCCAGCCTTACCGTGAGACTCGAGGCTGTGGTCCGGATTGGATACCACACCGATGGTAGCTTTGCAGTTTACCAACACCATGCGGGTCTCGCCCGAAGGAAGTTTAATGATAGCGTATTTGCCTTCACGAGCCAAGAGCTGCGCGTAGGTACCGGCACTACGGGCCATAACGGCGCCTTGTCCGGGGTAGAGTTCAATAT
>JAJQAW010000181.1 GCA_021203585.1 Rikenellaceae bacterium | reverse complement strand
TAGCAGCTTCATCACTTCGCGTCCATTTCTGCTGTCGAGATTGCCGGTATGTTCATCCGCCACTACAAGAGAGGGACTGGAGACTATGGCCCGTGCGATGGCAGCCCGTTGCTGTTGTCCGCCGGATAACTGCTGGGGGTAATGTTTAGCGCGGTGACTGATGGCCATTCGCTCCATCGCCGCTTCCACTTTTACTTTCTTCTGAGTAGGAGAAATACCCATGTACAACAAGGGTAATTCAATGTTTTCGTAAACGTTTAACTCGTCGATGAGATTGAAACTCTGGAAGATGAAACCGATCTGTCCTTTGCGGAGTTTGGTTCGTTGGGCCCTCGGAGAGCGAGGTCACGTCCATTTCGTTCAGAAGATAGCTGCCTCCAGAGGCATTGTCGAGAAGTCCTAATATGTTCAGTAGGGTTGATTTTCCACATCCGGACGGTCCCATAATGGCAACGAATTCGTCTTTCCCGATCTCAATATTGACTTTGTTCAATGCGGTTGTTTCTACTTCTTCCGTACGGAACACTTTCTGAAGATCTTTTGTCCTTACATGCTTTGATTTTAAGTTTGTGTAAAGTAAGAGAAATCTCAACGCTCTTATCGCAGTAGCAGTTCCACGGCATTGCCGAAGGTAGAGTAACCGGAAGTAATGATCCGATCACCGGGAGTTAACCCTTCTATCACTTCGTAAGTTTGCGGATTTTGGCGTCCGATCCGGATCGGTACGCGTGAGGCTTTGGTTCCGGATTCATTCACTTTAAATATCCATTGGCCACCGGTTTGCTGGAAGAAATCGCCACGCGGGATAATCACCGCATCTTCAGGTTCATTCAATTCGATCTTCACCCGGTAAGTTCTTCCGATCCGCACGTCCTCCGGTTGGCTTCCGTCGAAAACGAGTTCGATCGGGAAATTTCGATCTCTCATTTCCGACACTACTCGGGTGATCACAAGCGGGTATTGAACCCCGTCGACCGTGGCTGTAGCTGCTTGACCTTCCACAATACGTCGATCGTAGTATTCACTGATCTGGGTTGTGATCTTGAAGGGTTCCAGCACTTTGATTTCTGCTATGGCCGTATTGTTGGAAACCTGCTGTCCGGGTGTAAGATTCAACCCGCTGAGTTGCCCTAATGTGGGAGCGAGCACAACCAGCTGGTTTATCCGCTCCATTGCCCGGCGGTAACGGCGTTCTTCCCGGTCGCGGTCATTTTTCAGGAGTTCACGACTCAATTCTCCTGTAATGCTGTCCTGGCGAAGAGATTCGCTTTCCAGTTGGGCGTTGCGTTTTTGATAATCATAATCTGCTTTTTTGAGTTCGAAAGCCGCTTTACCGATGGCTCCCATTTTATACTCTTCTTCATCGAGAGCAAATGTACGCTCCGGTCTTTCCAGGTCGTATTCGGCCTTCATGGATGATTTTCTCAAATTGAGATTTTGTTTCTCAATGCTGATCTCTTTCTCCCGGAAAGTCATCAACTGTTTTTCCCAGGCATCTTTTTCTTCGTTCAAAGTACGCAGCAGCTCCGGGTTTATGAGTACGACGATCGTATCGCCCTGTTCGATGAATTGACCGGAGGTCGCAATGATCCGATCGATGCTTCCCGATTCTCCCGGGTTTACTTTGAGAGTCAGATGTGGTTCGATAATCCCGTCCACATCAATGTATTCCATAAATTTATCCCGTTTAACCGTATGTACACTCAGATTATCTTTGTCTACACGTAGTTTTTGGCCTCCCGAGGAAAGTATCCATACAAAAACCACGAAAGCGAGAAAAATTATTCCGCCTATCATGTAATACCGGTACCGGTACCATACGGAACGCTTTTTTATTTGATGACGGTCCATTGTGCTCGGCGTATTGGAAGCAGGTATATCCATAAGATGTAAGTGTTATCGAATCAGAAGGCTGAAATCTTCGGTTATAAGTATGTTTTTCTCGAAGTCGTATCCTGTCAATGCCCGGATATTGTAATAGTAATTCCAATATCGAGATAACTCGCTGATGAAGGAGCGCAGGGCCTGATCTTTCTTGGTCGAGGCGTCGTTATGCTCCAGCAGGGTTATATTTCCGTTGATGTATTGCCGTTGTTCAATGGCAAAACGGCGAAGTGCTAACTCCCGGCTCTTATGGGCTATCAGTACTTTACTGGTCTGCTGGTTGAAATCTTTTACGTCTTTGATGATTCCCGAGTGGAATTCGATACGGCTTTGCTCCAGTTGAAGTCGCGACCGTTCGCGGTTGCTTTCGGCCATTTTTACACGTCCTTTACTCACTCCCCAATCCAGGATAGGGATCGTAAATAACATCCCAATAGATTGATAATCAAGTGGGTTGCGATAAGCTTCCGAAAAGTTGGTTCCCTTTTGGTTTAATCCGAAATTCATGCTCAACCGCGCACTGATTCCCCGATTGGCCCGTGCCGAAGCTACGCTTTGATCGCTGGTTATCTCAGTAAGAACAAAATTAATCACGCTGGGATTGTTTTGATAAGTCAAATCGACTACATCTTGCTCATTGAGATGCAGATTAGGAACAGTTTCATGTAAAATGACCTCTATTTCAACTTCTGCTTGGATGCCTAAATAAGAGCGCAGGGCGATAATCGCATCCTCCAGCGCACTGCGGCTCTCGGTCAGACTATTTTCAGCATTTAACCGTGAAATTTCTAGCGACAGCATTTCGTTCTCCGGGATACTTCCTAATTCATACCGCCGTTGGTTTATGCGGTACAACGTATCGGCATTCGCATAGTTGTCGCAGGCAATTTGCCAGGCGGTCTGTTCGCTTGCCAGCCCAAAGAAAAGAACTGCGGTCGTTCGGGAAACGTTTTCCATACTTTGGATATAGCTTTTTTGGCCACTTCGTATTCCAGTGGAGCTGTTTTTTCTCCCATTTAAAATTGTTGTAACCGAATAAATTGCTTTGGCTATAGCCAATAGAAATCGGGCTGCTATTATAGGGGTAGGTTGCCGGATTATCAAAATTATCATATCGCTTTAAACCGGAGGACATGGACAGCACCCCGCCTGTTAAGGCAATATTTTGAGAAAGACTTAGAGAGGCATTGGTTGTCAAATCATTAGTCGACTGAAAGGAAGTCGAGCCGTCACTCTGTGTCACCTCCTTGATGGTCCTAGAAAAGGAAGGACTCAACGAGAAATACAACGCTGGCAATAGGCTTGCTTTAAAGGAGCGGTAATTCCAATACGAATAACGGAATTGGTGACGTGCCGATTCAGCGGAATAAGAATTACGGCGAGCACGTTGAATAGCTTCCTGAAGCGTCAGCATTATTTTCTCCTGTGCTGAAAGTCCCGAGGGAATGAGCAGACAGAAGGATAAGATATAATTTCGGATTTTTTTGTGAGAAAACGGCATAATAGTTAGTTCGTAATTGGCTTTAATGTATAAAAGGGCGCTTAGTAGTATGATCCGCAAAAGCAACAATAACAAAGATAATATAAAATATGTAAGTACAAAATAAAACTTGTAAAATAGTTGTGATTGAGTTATAGGCACTATGATGAGAAGTAATTTTCCAGAAGGCAATTCCTTGTTTGATCCAGCTTTTGGCTTGTGTCCTTTTTAGTGTTCTGACAGTCTGAATGATATCATTTTCGTGAACTCCGATTACATATACACCAGATAATGCGAGTATGAAATTTGAAAGAATTTTTCAATCCGAATTAGTTCTGCTGGGTCGGTTTTCTGTCAATTGAATCCGCTCAATTTTGCGTTAAAAAAACGGATTCGAGCTGCCATCGTTCTTCTACTTTGCAGGAGTTTTTTCGGGTTTCTTAAAAGCTGCTAATCCTTGCTTTGGGTTATCAAGAATCCATCACGGGAATAAAAAAGCGGGAGCATCGGATTCTAACGATGTTCCCGCCTCAGTACACTTAAACGCCCTTTTTTCGAACCAATTTCTTGAGGATTTGGAAGCTATTTGGGAATTAAGAGAAGAGATATAGCTATTTTTTTAAATTAGGTTTTATAAATAGATGCATTTCACTAAATGCATTGGCACTACCTTGTTCGTACTGGTCTACTGACTTTTTTCCATGCTCTAAAGCTTTTACTAAAGAAGAATTCTTTATGGCCCTTAAAGAAAGAATGTAATCCACCACATGATTTAAAAAATTTCTCAGATTTAATATACATTGGGTATTTTCGTAGCAATGAAGGCTTAAAGGAGGTGGGTAATGTTTCATATGACCCGTAAATAGCTGTGGTAAGAGC
>JAJQAW010000112.1 GCA_021203585.1 Rikenellaceae bacterium | reverse complement strand
ATAATTATCGTATAAAAACCTGAAGTCTACCTGAAAATTTCTTCTCCGAACGATCCGTAGGAGTAAAAAAAGTCCCGGTCTTGCTCCGGGACTTTCCATCTATTTTTCCTTTTGTTTTTATTTTTCAGTCGGAGTTTGGTACTCATCCCACCGGGCCACGCACACCAGGTTGCGGTCGCCGTATCCGCTGTCGATTTTGCTGACATGGGGCCAGAACTTTTTCTCGGCTACCCAGTCCAGCGGATAAGCCGCTTTTTGCCGTCCGTAAGCGTGCTCCCAGGTGTCCGCGGTTACTTCGCGGGCCGTATGCGGAGCTTGTTTAATGACATTATCTTCCGTGTCCGCTTGGCCATCCCGGATTTCCTCGCATTCCCGTTTGATCTGCACCAGGGCTTCGATAAACCGGTCCATTTCCCCTTTGGGTTCGCTCTCGGTGGGCTCTACCATGAGGGTTTCGTGTACCGGAAAGGAGAGAGTAGGCGCATGGAATCCGTAGTCCATTAATCTTCGGGCGATATCGGCAGCTTCCACCCCGTATTCTTTTCGGAAATGACGGAGGTCCACGATCATTTCGTGACCCACCCGGCCGGTTTCTCCGCTGTAAACGATATCGAATTCTCCGTGGAGGGCGGCTACCATATAATTGGCATTGACCAAGGCCATTTCAGTGGCCCGTCGAAGTCCTTCGCCGCCCAACATTTTGATATAGGCATAGGTGATCGGCAGCAAACTGGCCGAACCATAGGGAGCCGCGGCGACTGCTGTAATACCCTCTTCTCCGCCGGTTTGAACCAGAGGATGGGTCGGCAGGAATTTGACCAGGTGTTTGGCCACTCCGATCGGACCCACTCCCGGACCGCCGCCGCCATGGGGGCTGGAAAAGGTTTTGTGCAGGTTGAGGTGGCAAACATCCGCCCCGATGTATCCCGGATTAGTCAGTCCCACCTGGGCGTTCATATTGGCGCCGTCCATATAAACCTGTCCGCCGTTTTCATGGATCAAATCCACGATTTCGCGGATACGGCTTTCGAATACCCCGTGGGTGGAGGGATAGGTAATGATCCCGCAGCTCAACACCTGCCTGTACTGCTCCGCTTTGGACCGCAGGTCCTCCACATCGATGTTCCCCTTTTCGTCGGTAGCCACTACGACGACTTTCATTCCGGCCATCACCGCCGAGGCCGGATTGGTGCCGTGAGCCGAAGCTGGGATTAGGGCAACATTGCGCTGGAATTCCCCGCGGCTTTGGTGATAAGCCCGGATGACTATCAAGCCCGTGTATTCACCGTGAGCTCCCGAATTCGGTTGCAGGGACATGGCAGCGTATCCGGTAATCACAGCCAGGTCTTTGGACAGATTCTCGATCAATTCCATGTAACCGGCCGCTTGTGATTTCGGTGCAAAAGGGTGTATATTTCCGAATTCGGCCAATGAAAGCGGCATCATCGAAGCGGCCGAATTCAGCTTCATGGTACAGGAACCGAGCGGGATCATGTTGTTGGCCAGGGAAATATCGCGCAGTTCTAATTGCTTGATGTACCGCATCAAATCCGTTTCGTTGCGGTATTTCCGGAATACGGGCTCGGTCAGGATGGCGCTTTGGCGAAGAAATTTGCCGTCGAAGGCGGTTTGTTCTTCGATCTGGCGAAGTTCCGGAGCCGGTTTCCCGGCCGCCCGGGCCAGGATTTCGATCAAGGTGTTCACCTCCTCGAGCGAGATTACTTCATCGAAACTGATTTGAACGGTCCGTTCATTCGGATAAAACAGATTGATGGCTTGCTCTTCGGCCAGTGCACCTATTTTTGCGGCATCCGCATCGAGCCGAATCGTATCGAAGAAATTTTCCGCGGCCAGCGAATACCCGAGTTCCCGGGCAGCTTCGGCCACCGCCGCCGCGGCGCTGTGGGCATGCAGGGCAATCCGCCGCAATCCTTCCGGGCCGTGATAAACGGCGAAGAATCCGGCCATCGAAGCCATTAACGCTTGTGCGGTACAAATATTCGAAGTGGCCCGCTCCCGTTTGATGTGTTGTTCGCGGGTTTGAAGCGCCATGCGGAGGGCTTTGTTGCCCAGGCGATCCATCGAAATACCGATGATCCGGCCCGGCATATTGCGTTTGTAAGCCTCTTTAGTGGCCAGGTAAGCGGCATGCGCTCCGCCGTAGCCCATCGGCGTGCCGAACCGTTGTGTCGAACCGGTTACAATATCGGCTCCCCATTCGCCCGGAGGCTGGATCAGGGCCAGGCTAAGGATATCGGCGACGGCGGCAACCATCACCTCACTGCCGTGTGCCGTTTCGGTAAAAGCCGCGTAATCGCGGATATCTCCGTTGGCGGCCGGGTATTGCACAATCGCGCCGAATTCCCGTCCGGTGAACGCATAGTCCTGAAAGTGATCGCTCACGATTTCAATACCGAGAGGCTCCGACCGAGTCAGCAGCAGATCCATGGTCTGTGGGAAGATTTGTTCGTCTACAAACAGTACGTTTCGACCCTCTTTGACGGCGTTGCGGGAGCGTTGGTTGTACATCATGGTCATTGCCTCGGCCGTAGCGGAAGCTTCGTCCAGGAGCGAACAGTTGCTGATTTGCATACCCGTAAGGCTGATTACCGCCGTCTGGAAATTCAGCAGGGCTTCCAACCGTCCCTGTGAGATTTCCGCCTGATAGGGAGTATAGGAGGTATACCAGGCCGGATTCTCAAAAACGTTCCGCAGGATCGCTGCCGGAACTGCGCTCTGGTAATATCCCATTCCGATAAAAGAGCGTACCGGTTTATTTTTAGCGGCTATTTCGCGGATATGCGCTCCGAATTCATACTCGGTCATAGCGGAAGGCAAGGCTAACGGTTGCGGCAAGCGGATATCGGCCGGCACGATTTGTTCGACCAATTCTTCTATGGTGTTCACTCCGATGGCTCGGAGCATCTCCTGGGTTTCGGCTTCGTTGGGGCCAATGTGGCGGTTCACAAATTGATCCTGCGACATATTTTTAAAGTTTTAAGAATTTCTATTACAAAATTAGGAAAAACTTTTGAGATAGCCTGTAAATTCTCGCTAATTAATACGAAATGGTGTGATTTTGAAAGTGGCCGTGCTTTTTATCCGGGCATGGATTGGATGGCCCGGCGGCAAATTTCCACCACTTGAGAATCGCTGTAGCCGTCGCAGGCGACGGTAACCTGTGCCTGACGGTAGAACTCTTCCCGTTGGCTGAGGGCGTGGCGGATAAAAGTAAGCAGTTCTTCCGGCGATTTTCCGCGCAACAGGGGTCTTTTTTCGCACCCGTGCCGGAGCCGTGCGGCAAGCCCTTCCGGGGATACCTGCAGGTAGAGGGTGATTCCCCGGCGGTTCATGGTTTCCATATTTTGGAAGAAGCACGGTGCGCCTCCTCCGGTAGCGATCAGCAGGTTATCTTGTCGGCTGAGCTGTTCGAGGGTTTGGTGTTCGAGTTTTCGGAAGCCTTCTTCACCGAGATCTTCGAAAAGTTGGGGGATGGTTTTTCGGCAGGTATCGGTCAGGTAGTGGTCCATATCCACAAAGCTTAGCCCCAGGGCCTTGGCCAAGGGTTTCCCCACGGTAGTCTTCCCGCACCCCATATAACCGATCAGAAATATTATCATAAAAAAGTTCAAAAAGTCAAAGGCTTCGGTAAAAGTTTTTGGTGTCGCTTTTTTCAACCGGCGCCTATCCGAGAGCGGGATGAAGGCTTGCTTTCCACGCAGCCGAGAGGCTAACTGGCGCAGGAACGAGCGTCTGCGTCGCCTCACGCTGGCTTAAACCGGGCCGAGTGTCAACGAAGAACGGACGCCGAACCGAGCGGCATCCAACTGGCTCGAATGCCCGAAGTGCGAAGGATGAAGGTTCCTTAAATCCCGAAGAGGTAACCTAAGAGTAAGTCCCCAAAGGTCAATCTGAAAGCGACGGTTCGCGGCGCTTTTTAAATGCGCCCGTTTCCATCCCGAAAGTTCCCGCACAGCCGGTTAAAACAGCGCCATCTGCACATCCGAATCGTCCTCGAACAGCGGATCGCCTTCCTCGTGAGCGTCTTCTACCGATTCGACGGCCGGAGGACCGCTCTCCGGTTCACCGTCCTCCGCCGGACCATTGCCGTTGGGATTTTCCTCTTGCTCCGGTAGCTCTTCGTGGGGCGGTTTGATGAATTCCAGTTTTTCCACGGTCAAGGTCGAAATCCTTTTCCCTTTGGCCCGGTGGCTCTTCAGGCCGATAAACTCATCGACATCAATGGTTT